>DAIDTV010000008.1 GCA_027457005.1 Chloroflexota bacterium | reverse complement strand
CGATGGGACACCATGAAGGCGCGGAACGCCTCGCGCTGACCGGCGCCGTCGCGGGGCGCGGCGGGGCCTACCACTTCGCCCATCAGCACGGCGGCGCGGGCGCGTCCGCGTGCCGCAGGCGCGGCGCGGTCTCGTCGCGTCCTGCGGTCTCGTCGCGTCCTGGAGCGGCGGCCCGTCAGAAGCCGGGGGCGCTCGAGGTCCCCGAAGACGCCGAGGATGCCGAGTCCGCGGCCGAGGCGACCGTGGTGTAGACGGTGTCGAAGCCGATCGCCCAGACGTCGGTGGGATCGGCGGCGACGACGGCGGAAACGGTCGTGGGCGCCTGGTACTGCACGTGCCAGGTGGCGCCGTCATGGAACAGCACCTGGCCGGACTCTGCCGTGACCCAGACGTGCGAGCCGTCGGTGCCTGCCACGCCGTTGAGCGCCAGGTGCAGGTCCACCGCCAGGCTCCACGCGGTGCCGTCCCACGCGTAGATGGACCCCTCCGGGCTCACCGCCCATGCGTTCATGGCGTCGGAGGCGTAGACCGCGGACAGCGGCTCGGGCATCGTCGCCTGGAGGGTCCACCGCGACCCGTCCCACGCCACCACCACACCGGACCCGTCGGGCGCCGTTCCCACCGCCCATGCGTGCGTGGCATCCAGCGCCGCGATCCCCGTGAAGCGAGTTCCATCGTCCGGATACGCCAGCGGCCACCCGCTCCCGTCCCAGGCCCGGATGCCGGCTGCCGTCGCCGCCCACGCATGCCGTCCATCGGCCGCGGCCAGCGCAAGGACGGTGCCGTCGTGGCTGGTGAGCGTCCACTTCGAGCCGTTCCAGTGGCGGATCCCGTCGTCGCTGGCCACCCATGCGGCGGTGGGCGACACGGCCGCCATCCGGATGATGTCGTCGTCCACGCGCCGTACGTGCCAGCCGGTGCCGTCCCACGCGTACACGACGCCGTCCGATCCGGCGACCCAGACGCTGTTCGCGTTGAACACGGCGAGGCCCGTCAGCTGCACGGACGGGGTGACCCAGGCGACCTGCCAGGGTGGCGCGACGGGAGCGGACAGCGGCACGTCGGCACCGACGACGGCCACCTCGTTGGCCAAGGGGTTGGCGGGCACGGCCTGGGCCTGCACAGAGAGGGAGCCACATCCGCTCGCCACGAGCGCGGCCGCTGCGGCCGCAATGACGAACCTGCGCAGTCCGCCCGAGCGAATCCGTTCCGTCGAACCCCCCGGGGAACCGCCCATTGCGTCCTCCTGCCTGTGCCCGCGGGCACGCGTCGACTCTCGTCCGGATGTGGGGACGCGTCAACATCCGGACGGACGTAAGCATACCGCGTCCGGGTCCCATTTGGGAATATTGTGAAGTGCCAAAAGTCACATCCAGCCGTCCCGAGTGGCTCCAGTCGTCGGGCCTCCCCAGGGCCGCATGGCCCGGACCCCATGGCGCTGCACCCGGCCGATCGGACCGGGCCCCGCGGCGCGCTCGATCAGGCAACGGCGACTGGCGCGGATCCCGCGATGCGCTCGATCGGCGGGGGACAGCCGGACCGGGACCCGCAACGTTGCGGTCAGCCCGCGGCGAACAGCTCCCCGATCGTCTCGGCGAACGCGGCGCTGTGGCGGTCGACGTCTGCGACTGTGGTGACCGGCGACATCAGCGCCATGTTGTGGAACGGCGTGAGGAGGATCCCGCGGTTCAGCGCGGCCAGGTGCAGGTATCGCTCGAGCTCGAAATCCGCCGCGGCCGCCGCCTCGCGACCGTTCCGCGGGGCGCTCGGAAGGAAGTGATACTCGGCACGGGTCCCCAGCCGCGTCACGTGCCAGGGCACGGCGTGCCTTCGGAGCACGCTTTCCACGCCCTCCGTCCAGCGCTCCGCGAGCGGGGCCATGCGCGCGAACGCGTCGGGCGTCAGCACGTGCTCCAGCGTGGCACGGATCGCGGCCAGCGACAGCGCGTTGCCGGCCAGCGTCCCCCCGATGCCGCCCACGTCCACGTCCTCCTTCGTGGTCAGGCCGGCCAGGCGGCCGGCCAGATCGGCGCTCAGGCCGTACGCGCCGGAGGGGATCCCGCCGCCGATCGCCTTGCCCACCACCAGCATGTCGGGCTCCAGGCGGTGCTCGCCCGTGTAGCCGCCCGGGCCGGCACAGAGCGTGTGCGTCTCGTCGAGGATCAGCAGCGTTCCGGCCCGGCGGGTCGCCTCGCGCAGCGCTTCGTGGAAGCCGGGATCCGGCAGGACGATCCCGATATTCGTCAGCGCGGGCTCGGCCAGGACGGCCGCCACGTCACCCGCCGCGAGCTCGCGCTCCAGCGCCGCGACGTCGTTGAACTCGACGCGCGTCGTCATGGCCGTGTCGACGGCGGGCCCGATGTTCCCGCGGCGGGGGCCCACCGTCCCGTCATCGCGGAGCGTCGCGAACGTCTCGTCGACCGTGCCGTGGTAGCAGTAGTCGAACACCAGGATCTTCGGGCGCCCGGTGAAGGCGCGCGCGAGGCGGAGGGCGAAACGGTTCGCATCGGTCGCGGAGAGCGTGAACTGCCACGCGGGAACCCCGAACCGTGCAGCGAGCAGCTCGCCCGCCGCGGCCGCATCGTCGGTGGGAAGCATGTGCGTGATGCCGTGCCCGAGCTGCCGCCGCACCGCCTCCAGCGTGGCAACCGGCCCGTGGCCCGTCATGGCACCCGTGTCGCCCAGGCACAGGTCCACGTACTCGTGCCCGTCAACGTCCCGGAACCGGGCACCCTCCGCGGACTCCACGAAGACCGGGAAGGGCCCCGCCCACTTCGTCATCCAGAGCATCGGCACGCCGCCTGGGAGTGAGCGCAGCGCGCGTTCGTGGAGCTCCCGCGAGCGCGGATGCTCCCTGGCGAACCGATGCTCCTCGCGCTCCATGAGCGCGGCCAGGCGGTCGCGATCGACGGTCGTCACTGCCCGGGTTCCACGTTCGCTCCTGCGAAAAGAGCCGGAAGCACGCAGGAATCGTGCGCGTCTCGCGCCGCATCATAGCGCCACACGTGGGATTCGCACCCGGGGCTTGCGGCGCGATACTGCGCCCATGGACGGCGCGTGGCACTGGTTCTTCCCCCGCTTCTACGGGCTCCTGCACCAGCTCGATCCTGCCATCGGGGCGTGGTGGCGCAGGTTCGGGCTGGGCAACACGGTCCAGCTCGTGGTGCCCGGCCGGCGGACCGGCGTTGCGCGGTCGGTCTTCCTCGGGCTGCTCACCGTCGGTGGCCGGCGCTACCTGGGGCACCCGGACGGGAGCTGTCCATGGACCCGCAACCTCGACGCCGCCGGGTCGGGCGAGCTGCTCGGCCATGGCGCCGGGCCGGTCCAGGTGCGCGCGGTGCTGCTCCCCGACGGGGAGGAGCGCGACCGGGTGGTCCGGGCAACGTTCCGCCAGCATCCGTTCCCCGGCAACGTCATCTACTGGCTTGCCCGCCGCCACGTCCGGTCCACCGGGCGCTACTACCGGATCGAGAGCGAGGGGGAGTGACCCGGCGGGAGCATCGGCCCTCCCCCGGGACGACGCGCCGTTCCCCCGGGCTCAGAGTGCGTAGCGGAGGCGCGCGTACGCCGGCTTGATCGCCCCGTTGATGAGTGCGAGGCGCTCGTCGAAGTGGCAGAAGGCGCTCTTCATCGCGTTGAGCGTGAGCCACTCAAGGTCGTCCAGGTCGAGCCCGAACGCCCCGGCCAGCAGGGCGAACTCGCTCGAGAGGGTCACCCCGCTCATCAGCCGGTTGTCGGTGTTCACCGTCACCCGGAAGCGCAGCCGTCTCAGCAGCTCGAACGGGTGCGTCTCGATGCTGGCCGCCGCGCCCGTGTGCACGTTCGACGACGGGCACATCTCGAGTGGCACCCGCCGGTCCCGCACGTAGGCGGCGAGGCGACCCAGCACCGGCTGCCCGTCGGGTCCGGTGGAGATGTCGTCGACGATGCGAACCCCGTGGCCCAGGCGCTCGGCGCCGCACCACTGCAGCGCCTCCCAGATGGAGGGAAGGCCGAAGCTCTCGCCGGCATGGATCGTGATGTGGAAGTTCTCGTGCTGGATCAGCTGGAACGCGTCGAGGTGCCGGCTGGGGGGAAACCCGGCTTCCGCACCCGCGATATCGAAGCCCACCACGCCCTCGTCGCGATGGCGCACGGCGAGCCTGGCGATCTCGAGGGAGCGGGCGGCCGTGCGCATGGCGGTCGCGATGAAGCGGACGGTGATCGCGCGCCCCTCGCTCCCCCGGCGGAACCCCTCCAGGATTGCCTCCACCACCTCGTCGAGCGACATGCCGCGCTCGGTGGAAAGCTCCGGTGCGTGCCGCACCTCGGCGTAGACGATCCCGTCGGCAGCCAGGTCCTCCGCGCACTCCGCCGCCACCCGCACGATGGCGTCGCGCGTTTGCATGACGGCGACCGTGTGGGCGAACGTCTCGAGGTACAGCTCGAGGCTCTTGCGGTCGGCGCCCCGCCGGATGATCTCGGCAAGCTCGCCCGGGTCCTCGGTCGGCAGTCCGTGGTAGCCCGCGTCCCGCGCCAGCTCGACCAGCGTGGCGGGGCGCAGGCCGCCGTCCAGGTGGTCGTGCAGGAGCACCTTGGGCGCGCGCCGGATCGTCTCGATCGTCAGCACGCCCAGAGCGTACAGCCCGGGAGGGCCCCGCGGGGTGCGAAGGCGCCGCGCGCCGAGTCCGGCGATGGCGTCGCGTCCGTTTCCGCCTCGCCGCCGGGGCGGGCGAGACGGCCGGAGGTCACGCCGGCTCATGCGTGACGAGTGTCGGGGCTATCGGGCCGAAGGGCCCTGTTGCCGCCCTGCCGGCGGGCTCAGCCTGTCCCGTCGACGCCGCGCAGTCGGCGCCCCTCGCATCGTGCCGGGGCAGCGGGCGTCTCCGCGCGACCGCCTCCGGAGCGGCGCAGGGACGGTGATCGGCATGCCCAATGTCATCGAGACGACCGCGCTGACACGGTCGTACGGATCCCGGCGGGGGATCCTCGACGTCGAGTTCTCCATCGCGGAGGGCGAGGTCTTCGGTTTCCTGGGTCCCAACGGCGCCGGGAAGACGACCACCATCCGGCTCCTGGCCGGGGCCATCCGCCCGACTTCGGGCTCGGCACGCATCTTCGGGCTCGACACGTGGGCGCGGGCACCCCAGGTCCACCACTTCATGGCCTACCTGCCGAGCGATCCCGGCTACCTGGGCGAGCTCACCGCCGCCGAGCAGCTCGACTACCTGGCGACACTTCGCGGCCTGGCGAGGGGAGCCTGGCGGCCGGTCGCCGAGCGGCTCGAGCTCGACCCGACCGTCCAGGTCCGCAGGCTCTCGCGCGGCAACCGGCAGAAGGTGGCCGTCGTGCAGGTCTTCATGGGACAGGAGCCCCTGCTCGTGATGGACGAGCCCACCTCCGGGCTGGACCCGCTGATGCAGCGCGAGTTCCTGGGCCTGGTCGCGGAGGCTCGCGGGGCCGGCAGGACCGTCTTCCTCTCGTCACACAACCTCCCGGAGGTCGAGCGGAGCTGCGATCGCGTCGCGGTCATCCGGGAGGGCCGCGTGGTGGACATCTCGCCGGTCCAGGCGCTGCTCGGCGAGCACTGGCGCTCGGTGAACCTCGTGCTGGCCGCTCCCGCGCCCCCCGGCACCTTCGATCTGCCGAACGTGCGGGTGCTGGCCGACGGTACGCGCGATGCCCACCTCATGGTGATGGGTGACGTGAACCCGCTGCTGCGGCGGATCGCCGGGCTCGAGGTGCGGGACATCGCGATCGCCACGCCCGACATCGAGGACGTGTTCATGCGCTTCTACGGGGCCGGCGCGCCGGCCGACCGGCCTGCCGTGGAGGCGGCGCCATGATCGCCTCCGTGCTGCGCCTGGAGCTCCGCCGGAGCCGCTCGCTGCTGGGCTGGCTGGCCCTCACGTCGATCCTCTACACGGGGTTCATCACCTTCTACTACCCGATCATCAAGCAGAACCAGGCGACCCTGGACGCGATGCTGAAGCTGTGGCCGAAGGAGATGCAGGCCGCCTTCAGCATCATGGGGAACCTGACCGACGTCGGCACCTTCTTCAACGTCTATGTCTTCCTGATGATCTGGCCGATCGTGGCCGCCATCGGGGGGATCCTGATGGCGACGCGCGCGGTTGCGGCCGACCTGGACCGTGGCTTCCTGGAGCTGCCGCTCGCCACCCGGATATCGCGACCGGCGTACCTCGCCACGTCGATCGCCGGGCAGGCGATCGGGATGGGGCTGCTGGTCGCGGCCACCATCGCCACGATCCTGGTGTCCGGGCTCGTGATCGGCGAGTCGTGGGACACCGGCCGCTTCCTGCTGGCCGGGTGCGTGATCCTCGCGTTCGGGTGGGCGATCGAGGCTGTCACGACGCTGCTCGCCGTGGCAACGCTGAGCCGGGGCAGGGCCGGCGGCGTGATGGCCGGGATCCTGGTCGGGATGTACCTGCTGCAGACCCTCGCCCGGATCGACCCGCATCTCGACGCGCTGTCGTACCTGAGCGCGTTCCACTACCTCGACACCGGGCCGCTGGTGAACGCAGGAGTGTTCCCGGCCGAAGGGCTCACCGTGCTGGGCGCCGCGGCGATCGGCGGGTGGCTGGCCTCCGTGTGGGCGTTCCGGCGCCGGGACCTGCTGGCGTAGGGCCGGCGCCCGGGCGGGCCCAGGAGCCCGGTGGAGCGCGATTGTCATGCAGCCGTTATCGACGAGCGCGGCCGGCTGACCTCGGGGCCACGACGGCCTCCCTATCGTTTGGCAGGTAGGGGGAGGGAATTCGGCTTATCATCCGCGGTACATTCGGCCCCCAGGCGATACGCCCCGCGGGCCACGCCGAGCGCCAGCACCCCAGAACCGAGGAGGACCCGCCCGTCGTGCACACGCGCCCGCAGCGTCCGTCGCGTGCCGTGCCGCTCGCCCGTTCGATCGCCGGCCTCACGGTGGTTGCGGCCATCGGAGCCGTCGCGGTCCTGGCGCTGCTGGGGGGCGGGCCGGTCTCCGGCCAGGGCGGATCCGGTGGCGCGCCCGGAGCGTCTGCCGCCGGCCCCCCGGGATCCTCCGCGACGGTGCAGGCAGGCGGCGACCTCTCCGCCGGCAGGGCCCTGTACATGCAGACGTGTGCGGCCTGTCACGGCGTCTCGGGCCAGGGCGTCTCCGGCAACGGGCCCAGCCTGCAGGGCCAGGGTGCCGCGGGCACGGCATACGCGCTCTACACGGGCCGCATGCCGTTGCCCGAGAACGGCGTGACGTCGCTCCAGCGGAAGCCCGTGCTGTCGCCGGGCCAGATCCAGTCGCTGATCGACTACGTGGCCCGGATCGCCCCCGGGCCCGCGATTCCTCCGGTCGACACGCAGGGCGCCGACATCGCCGCGGGCCGCCAGCTCTTCATCAACAACTGCGCCGCGTGCCACGGCGCCGACGCGGCCGGAGGGTCGGTCGGCGGCGGGTTCGTCGCGCCGAGCCTGCACAACGCGGCCTCCTCGACCGTCGGCGAGGCGATGGTGACGGGCCCCGGGCCGATGCCGGTGTTCAGGCTGCCGATCCAGCAGATCGACGAGATCGCCGCCTACATCGGGTACCTCCAGTCCGCGCCTACCCCGGGCGGCTTCTCGCTGGGCGGTCTCGGCCCGGTCCCCGAGGGCTTCGTGGCCGGCGCCGTGGGCCTCGTGCTGCTGCTCCTCATGGTGGGCTGGGGCGCCCGGAGGCCCCACCCGTGATCGGTCCCGCGGGGCTGGACGGCCGTCCGGAGCGTGACTACTCGGGGCCGCGGGTGCGTGGCCTGCCGCTCACGTCCGAGGAGTACCGCGCGCAGGTCATCGTTGGGGCGCTGTTCGCGGTCACCATGGTGGCCGGGTTCGCGCTGCTGGTGGTGTACCTGGTGGGAGGCGACACCCAGGTCCAGGGCATCCTGCTCACGCTCGCCTTCGGCGGCCTCGGCGCCGGCATCGTGGTCTGGTCGCAGCGGCTGCTGCCGACCCGCCTGGTGACCGAGGACCGGCACCCGTTGCAGCCGGAGCCGACCGCCGAGGCATTGGCCACGGCGGACGCTACGCGCGAGGCGGAGGCCGGCTTCGCCCGCCGCCACCTGCTGATCGGGCTCCTCTTCGGTGCGTTCGCGGGGCTGGGCGCCGCGCTGCTGATCCCGGTCCTGTCGCTCGGTCCCGCGCCGGGCCGCAGCCTGTTCGTGACGGCCTGGAGGAAGGGTTCTCGCGTGGTGGGCATCGACGGGAAGCCGGTGCAGGCGAGCGCGCTGCCGATCGATGGAGTGGTGACCGTCTTCCCGGAGGGCGCGGTCGGCGACGCGATGGCGCAGACGCTGCTGATCCGGGTACCGCCGGACCTGCTCCGGCTGCCGGCCGACCGGATGGCGTGGGCGCCCGACGGCTATGTCGCGTACTCGAAGGTGTGCACGCACGCCGGATGCCCGGTGGGCCTGTACCGAGCCATCGAGCATCGACTGATCTGCCCGTGCCACCAGTCCACGTTCGACGTGCTCGATGGCGCGATCCCCAGTTTCGGGCCGGCGGCGCGCCCCCTGCCACAGCTCCCCATCCAGCTGCAGCCGGACGGCACGTTCGTGGCACTCGGGGGTTTCCCCGAGCCGGTGGGGCCAAGCTTCTGGAACATGACCTCGGGAGGCGGCGCATGAGCGGCGGCGTGGCGGCGTCCGGGCCCGCGGACGAGCGCGTTCCGAGCTCCGACGCCGGGGTTCCAGGGGACGCCCGGCCCCTCGCCGACCGCGGGGTGACCGGCGGCTACGCCGCGCCGGGAGAGAACATCCCGATCGTCGGCGGCGCGGTGCGCTTCTTCGACGAGCGGACGGGACTGGCGACCTTCGGACGGAACGCGCTGCAGAAGGTCTTTCCCGACCACTGGTCGTTCCTCCTGGGGGAGGTGGCGGCGTTCTCGTTCGTCGTCCTGCTGCTCACGGGCACGTTCCTGACGTTGTTCTTCCGGCCCGACACCACCCCGACCACCTACGCCGGTCCCTACGTGCCTCTGCGGGGCGCCACCGTCTCGAGCGCCTTCGACTCGGTCATGCAGCTCAGCTTCGTGGTCAGGGCGGGGCTGCTGATGCGCCAGATCCACCACTGGGCGGCGCTGATCTTCGTCGCCGCGATCGTGACGCACCTGGCGCGCATCTTCCTCACCGGTGCGTTCCGGCGCCCCCGCGAGGTGAACTGGATCATCGGGTTCGGGCTGCTGCTGCTCGCGCTCGGGGAGGGCTTCTCCGGGTACTCGCTCCCCGACGACCTGCTCTCGGGCACCGGGCTCCGCATCGCCTACTCGGCGGCCCTGTCGATCCCGTTCATCGGGCCGTGGTTCGCCTCGCTCTTCTTCGGTGGCGCGTTCCCGTCGGCCGGCTTCATCAGCCGCCTCTTCGTGATCCACGTGATGCTGCTGCCGGGTGCGCTGATCGGCGGGATCTCGATCCATCTCCTGATCGTGTGGCTCCAGAAGCACACCCAGTACAAGGGTCCCGGCGCGACCGAGCACAACGTGGTCGGGCTGCGGCTCTGGCCGGGACAGACGTTCCGCTCGGTCGGGCTCTTCTTCCTCACCGTCGCGGTGATCGCGCTGCTCGGTGGCCTGTTCCAGATCAACCCGGTGTGGGAGTACGGGCCGTTCGTGCCCTACACGGCGGCCTCGCCGGCGCAGCCGGACTACTACATCGGCTGGCTGGAGGGGCTGCTGCGCATGGCCCCCGGATGGCAGGTGACGCTGTTCGGCGTGACCATTCCCGAACCGTTCGTCCCCGGCGTGGTCATCCCGGGGCTGCTGTTCGGCGGGCTGTGGGCATGGCCCTTCATCGAGGCCAGGATCACCGGCGATCACCGGGAGCACCACCTGCTCGACTGGCCGTGGGAGGCGCCCTGGCGGGCCGCCACCGGGGTCGGGATCGCCGCCATCTTCGTCGTGCTGATGCTGGCGGGGGCCAACGACGTGATCGGCGCGTGGCTGGGGATCCCGGTCGAGACGCTGACCGTCGTGTTCCGGGTCCTGGTCTTCGTGTTCCCGGTCGTCGCCTGGTTCGTCACGTACGGGCTGGCCAGGGGACGCCTGCGCCGCGGTTCCGCGCCGATCTCGCGTCCGGGCGGCATCGCGCTTCGCCGCAACGCCAGCGGCGGCTTCGAGGAGATACACGAGCGATCCGCCGAGGCGATCGCCCATCGGGCAGGCGAGCCGTGACGCGCCTGCGCCGGGCCCTGCCGCTGCTCCCGGTCGCCGCGCTGGCGGCGGGCGGCTGCATGCCGCAGGCGGCCACCACGCAGGGCCAGGCGACGTTCAACCTGTACCAGGTCTTCTTCTGGGCCGGTGGGGTCGTCGCCGCCATCGTGTGGATCCTCACGACCGTCGCCGTGCTCCGATACCGCAGGCGCAGCGACGCGCTGCCCAGCCAGGTGCGCGAGAACACCCGTCTCGAGTTCGCCTGGACCGCGCTTCCCTTCCTGACGGTGGCCGGCCTCTCGGTGCTGACCCTGCTGACCCTCTCGACGGTCGACGCCGTTCCGCGCGATACACCGCTGACGGTGCACGTGCTGGCCTTCCGCTGGTCCTGGCAGTTCACCTACCAGGGGCAGGGGGTCGTGGTCACCGGCGACGGCACGCAGCCGCCGGAGCTCGTCCTGCCGGCCGGGCAGACCACCGAGATCGTGCTGAACTCGGCCGACGTCATCCACTCGTTCTGGGTGCCCGACTTCCTCTTCAAACGGGACGCCATCCCGGGCGTCACCAACCGGTTCGCGTTCACGGTCAAGCAGCCCGGCACGTGGAGCGGGCAGTGCGCGCGGTACTGCGGCCTGTACCACGACCAGATGACGTTCGTGGTGCGTGCCATGCCGGCTCCGCAGTTCCTGGCGTGGCTCGCGGCGCAGCGGGCGGCCGGATCGTCGCCGGTTCCGGGGCTCGCCTCGCCCGCGGTCGCGTCGCCGGCCGCCGGCCAGGGCGGGCCGTCACCCCTGCCGGGTGCGCCATCGTCGACGCCGGGTGCGTCATCGCCCGCGTCGTCTCCAGGGAGCGTGCCATGACCGCGCTGACCGACGTCGTCCCCGCCGAGCGCCCGCGCGCGGGTGCCGACCTCCTCGAGTGGATCACCACCACCGATCACAAGCGGATCGGCCTGCTCTACCTGGGCACCGCCATCGTCTTCTTCCTGCTGGCGGGCCTCATGGCCGAGTTCATGCGCGCGGAGCTGTCGGCGCCCGGGCTCCAGTTCCTGACCACGTCCGAGTACAACCAGCTCTTCACCATCCACGGCACCTTGATGCTGCTGTTCTTCGCCACTCCCGTTGCCATCGGCTTCGGCAACTACTTCATCCCGCTCCAGGTGGGCGCGGCCGACATGGCGTTCCCCCGGCTCAACGCGCTGTCCTACTGGCTGTTCCTGTTCGGAGGCGTCCTGGTGGTCTCGGGCTTCGGCGTGGCCGGCGGCGCGGCGCAGAACGGCTGGACCGCGTACGTGCCGCTATCCGACGGGTACACCCAGGGGAGCGGGATGGACCTCTGGATCCTGGGGGTGGGGATGGTCGGGTTCTCCGGCATCCTCGGCGCGGTGAACTTCATCACCACGATCTTCACCAAGCGCGCCCCGGGCATGACCATGTTCCGGATGCCCATCTTCACCTGGAACATGCTGGTCACCTCGGCGATGATCCTGTTCGCGTTCCCCCCGCTGACCGCGGCGCTGGCGATGCTGTTCATCGACCGGCACCTCGGCGGCAGCATCTTCGCGCCGGCGCAGGGCGGCGACGCGGTGATCTGGCAGGACCTGTTCTGGTTCTTCGGACACCCCGAGGTCTACATCATCATCCTGCCGTTCTTCGGGATCATGTCCGAGGTGGTCTCGGTCTTCAGCGGGCGCCCCATCTTCGGCTACCGCCAGATCGTGATCGCGACGTTCTCCATCGCGTTCCTCTCGATGTCGGTCTGGGCGCACCACATGTTCACCACCGGCGTGGTCAACGACCCGTTCTTCAGCGTGATGTCGTACCTGATCGCCATCCCGACCGGGGTCAAGATCTTCAACTGGATCGCCACCATGTGGAAGGGCCAGATCAGGCTCACGACCGCGATGCTGTTCTGCATCGGGATGCTCTACACGTTCACCATCGGCGGGATCAGCGGCGTGATGGCGGCATCTCCGCCGCTCGACTTCCAGTTCAACGATTCGTATTTCATCGTCGCCCACTTCCACAACGTCCTGATCGGCGGCACGGTCTTCCTCACCTTCGCCGGCTTCTACTACTGGTTCCCCAAGATGACGGGGCGGTTCCTGGACGAGCGGCTCGGGAAGCTCCATTTCGCGACCTGGCTGGTGGGGGTGCCCCTCACGCTGCTGCCGATGTACCAGCTCGGGCTGGACGGCATGCCCCGACGGATCGCCGACTACGCACCGGCCACCGGCTGGAGCGACCTCAACATGGTCGCGACCGTGGGTGCGATCCTGCTCGGGCTGGGCACCATCCCCTTCCTGGTCGCGATCGTGGCCGCCCTCCGGCAGCCCGCCACCGCGCCGGCCGACCCGTGGGGAGGGTTCGCGCTGGAGTGGGCGACCAGCTCCCCGCCGCCGGCCCACAACTTCGACACGCTCCCGCCCATCCGCTCCGACCGACCGGTGTTCGATGCGAGGATGGCGGCCGCCGGCGCCGGGGTCGCGGCATCGCTCGCGGGCGGCTCGCCGGCGCCAGGCCCCGGGACGGGCTCGGTGCCGGGGCCGAGGCCGGGCGGAGGCTAGGCGGTGCCCGAGGAGATCCGGCTCTTCATCCGAAGCTGCCTCTTCGCCGTTGTCGTGTCGATCGCCTACTGGTTCATCAGTTACGACTACATCGGCACGGTGCTGCTCGGCGGGTTCGCCGTCGCGTCGTTCACGCTCGTCTCCATGCTCCGTCGCGGCCAGCCGGGCCGTGGGGCGCCACCGGCGGGGTCCCGCGGCGAACAGGGGATCGCGCCCGGCGCCGGCGGTGGTGCCGTGGGGCGGATCCGGGAGCTGGTCGACACCTCCGAGCGGCCCGGCGAGGAGCGCCCGTTCGAGGACGAGGGCGGCCGGATTCCCGGTGCGAGCCTCGCGCCCCTGCTGATCGGCGTGGGAGTCGCGATGATGGCGCTGGGGCTGATCTTCGGGCTCTGGAGCGTGGTCGCCGGCGCCATTCCCCTGCTGCTGGGCTTCCGCGAGTGGCTGCGCGAGGTGAGCGCCGAGCTGCAGGCTCTCACTGACGACGACGAGGCTGCCGCGGTCCGGGAGCCGCGCTAGGGGCGCGCGCCTGGTCGGCCGGCGCCTCGTCCTCCTCGAGCACCCGCAGCGCGAAGCCGAACTCGGCCCCCCCCTCGGGACGCTGCGATGCCCAGGTGCGGCCCCCCATCGCCTGGGCGAGGTGCCGCACCACGAACAGCCCGATCCCGGCGCCGCTGGCGACGCCGACCGTCCGCGGCGAACGGTAGAACAGCGCGAAGAGCGCCTCGACGTCCTCGTCGCCGATCCCGGGGCCCTGGTCCAGCACCCGCACCAGCACCTCGTCGCCGGACTGGTCGGCAGTCACCGTGACGACCCCGCCGGAGGGCCCGTACTTGGCCGCATTCGAGAGCAGGTTGCGCACGATCTGCTCGATGTACCCCTCGTCGCCGACGACGGCCGGCAGGCGCGGGGCCACTGCCAGCTCCATGTGCACGTCGGGCCGGGCCGCCCGCTCGGAAGCGACGATCCTGGCGAGCAGGTGCTGGAGGAGCAGCGGTTCGCGTCCCCCGACGACCATCCCGCGCTCGGCGCGCGCGAGCACCAGCGTGTTCTCGACCAGGCGGTTCAGGCGCTCGGCCTCGACCGCGATGTCCTCCAGGACCGCGTCGCGGGTGGCGGCGTCCAGCCGGCGCTCGGGCCGGAGCAGGAGCTTGGCGCCCCCGTAGATCGCGGTGACCGGCGTCCGCAGCTCGTGGCTGATCACGCTGTTGAAGGCATCGCGGATCGCCTCCGCCCGCTTGCGCTCGCCCACGTCGGTGAACGTCGCCACCCCCGCCCGGATCCCCCCCATCTCGTCCCTGACGGGTCCCGCGTTGAGCGAGATGATCGCCCGCGATCCGTCCGCGCGGCGGATCTCGACCTCCTCGTCGACGACCGTCTCGCCGTGGAGGAGGGCGCGTGCCATGGGCCACTCGTCGGGCGTGTATCCCCGGCCGTCCAGGTGGAACACCGACCACGACGCGGTTTCATCGAGGGCCGTCGTGGGAAGGACCGGCCAGATCCGCTGGGCCTCGGCGTTTCCGAAGACGATGCGGCCGGAGGGTGCCTCGGCGAGGACCACGCCGATGGGCATCTGTCGCACGACCTCGGCGAGGGTCCGCTCGGCCGTGCGCGCGGCCTCGTACAGGCGGGCGCGGTCGAGGGCCTGCGCGCACGTGTCGGCGAGCACCTGGATCGACTGCAGCTCGATGCCGTCGAACGGGCGGGACTGCTCGAAGGCGAGCGCGAGCCCGCCGATGCGCCGGTCGCCCACCGTGAGCGGCACGGCCGCAAGCGCCCCCGCGCCCCGTCGCGCCAGCCGCCGGCCGTGTTCCGGAAACCTCGCGTCTCGCTCGGTGGGGTTGCGCAGGAGCACCGGCGTACCGGAGCGGACCGCCTCCGCGATCGGCGCGTCGGAGTCGAGCGGATAGGACGCCAGCTGGTCCGGATCGGGGAACTCCGGGTCGGTCAGGGCGACCAGCATCCCGCCGGACTCGTCGAGGACGCGCAGTGTCGCGAACAGCGCGCCCGCCGCGGACAGCACGTGCTCGTGGATGGCCCGCACCACGTCAGAGGGCCTTGCGGCGGCGGAGAGCGCGGCCGCGGCTCGCGCGAGGGCGGTGGCGATCAGCGACTCCCGCTCCGCGGCGGCATGGGCGTCGCGTTCCGCCGCGTACAGGCGGGCCCGGTCGAGCGCCTGGGCGCAGGTGCCCGCGACCGTGTCGAGGTACTGCCGATCACCCGGTGCAAAGGCCCGCGGGCCCGCGAACGCGATCCCGATGACGCCGACAAGCCGGTCGTCGGCGGACAGCGGCAGCACGGCCAGCGCCCCGAAGTCGAAGGCAAGGTCCCGCAGCAGGTCGGGGTACTCGCGCCGCAGCGCCCCCTCGTCCCCCACGATCGGCCGCGCGTTCCGCGCGACCCAGGCCAGCGGCCGTCCCGCGTCCAGCGACAGGACCGAACCCGCCCGAAGTCCCTCGTCGCCGGCAGCCACGCTGGCAAGCACGCGGAGGCTCTCGCCTTCCAGGCTCGCCACGATGCCCCGCGAAGCATCGAGGGCGGGCAGGCCGAGCCGGAGCACGGTCTGCGCGACCTCCTCCGGCTCCAGGGTTGCGGCGAGCGTGGCCGCCAGCGCACGCAGATGCTGGGACCGCCGCTCGGCGCGTCGCCGGCTGGTGTCGTCCTCGACGAGCGCGAGGGTGCCGCGGACCGCTCCGGACGCGTCGCGGAGGGGCGCGGTGGAAATCAGCGTGTCGAGCACCCGGCCGTCCCTGGTGCAGCGTTCCGTCTCGTACCGCCGCAGCCCGTGGCCCTGTGCCGTGGCGCGGAGCTGCGCCATGTACTCGTCCCGCCGGCCCTCCAGGACGGTCGGGGGCGGCGCGCCGAGCACCTCGTCCGCGGTCCATCCGAAGGTGCGCTCGGCGGCCGCGCTCCACTGCGTCACCCGCCCGTCCAGGTCGTAGGCGATGATCGGGATGGGCGACGCGTCCACCAGGGCGGCAAGCGCCTGGCTCGTCTCCCTGGCCGCGGCTGCCCCCTCCTCCAGCGCCTCCCGGCTGCGGACGGCGTCCGTGACGTCGCCGACCGCGAGGGTGAGCCCGACCAGGGCACCGCCGTCCCTCACCGCGCGAAGCCGGCACTGCCACCGGCGGGAGTCCGGGCCGGTCCCGATCGGGATGTCCAGGTCGGGGCCGGGGTCCTCGCCGGCCAGCGCCCGCTCGCAGGCCGGGCGGAGCGCCTGGTCGAGTTCCTCCACGAGATCCCACGGCCGACGCCCCGGGTGGTCCGCAACCGGCGCACCGTCGATCTCGGCCAGCGCGCGGTTCACCCGCACGTACCGGGCGTCGGCATCGAGCAGCGCGAGCCCCATCGGCGCGTCGAGGAACGGCGCGTCGAGGTAGTCGCCAGGCGTGGTGGATGAGGGCCGACGCTGCATGAAGCCCTCGCACGTGCGGTACCGACCCCCGGCCACGACGGCAGCGGTCGCCGCGCCCGAGTATGCCA
>DAIDTV010000007.1 GCA_027457005.1 Chloroflexota bacterium | reverse complement strand
CCGCGGGCAGGTACAGCTGCTCGATGTACTCCTCCAGCATGCGCGTGGTGGAGAACTGCCACACCGTACTCCGGATGGAGGCGCGCACGATCGCCAGCCACGCTGTCGGGAGCCCGTCACGATCCCGTTCGTAGTACCGCGGCACGACCTCCTGCTCCAGGAGACGGTAGAGCTCGTTGGCTTCCCCCCAGTCCTGCGCCCCCTCGTCGGGGTTCGCGTCACGCCCGCCGATCGCCCAGCCGTTCGTCCCGGACCAGCCTTCGTCCCACCAGCCGTCCAGCACGGAGAGGTTCACCACGCCGTTGACCGCAGCCTTCATCCCGCTCGTGCCCGACGCTTCCAGCGGCCGGCGCGGATTGTTGAGCCACACGTCCACGCCCTGGATCAGGAAGCGCGCCACCCGCAGGTCGTAATCCTCGATCATGAACACGCGGCCCTTGAGGCGAGGCGAACGGCTTCGCTCCCAGATCTCCTGGATCACGCGCTGTCCGGGCCGGTCGGCCGGGTGAGCCTTACCGGCGAAGACCACCTGGACGGGCCGTTCGGGATTCCAGAGGATCCGCGCCAGCCGCTCCTCGTCCGTGAACAGCAGCGCCGCGCGCTTGTACGTCGCGAAGCGACGGGCGAAGCCGATCGTGAGGGCGGCCGGGTCGAGGATGTGGCCGAGGGCCTCCAGCTCCTCGGGTGATTCGCCGTGCCGGGCCAGCTGGTTGAGGAGGCGCCCCCGCGCGAAGTGGGCGAGCTCGAGCTTCTGGCGCGTGTGCGCGGTCCACAGCTGGCGGTCGCCGATCTGATCGACGCGGTCCCAGAACCGCCGGGCCCGGACCTCGGCATCCAGGTCGTCCAGGTCGGCCCCCTGCTCGTCGTAGAGGGCGCGGATCGGGCGGCCGGCCCAGCTCGGGACGTGGATCCCGTTCGTGATCCCCAGGATGGGCCGCTCGAGGATCGCCTGCCAGGTGGCGTTCGCCGTCTGCGCGTGCAGCTGGCTGACCGCGTTCGCGCCGCTGGTGACGCGCAGGCTGAAGGCGGTCATGTCGAACTGTCCCGGATCGCTCTCCACGCCCCGGCCGAGCTCCAGGATCCGGTCCAGGTCCACGCCGTCCTCGCCGCCGAGCGGCGCGGCCACCCGGTGGACCAGCCCCGCCTCGAAGCGCTCGTTCCCTGCCGAGACGGGAGTGTGGATGGTGAACACGGAGTCGCGCCGGACGCGGGCGAGTGCCTCGTCCAGCGACACTCCCTGCGCGACGAGCTCCCTGGCGCGTTCCACCAGCATCATGGCGGAGTGGCCCTCGTTGAGGTGCCAGACCACCGGCCGGATGTCGAGCGCGCGCAGCACGCGGACCCCGCCGACCCCCAGGACCATCTCCTGGCAGAAGCGCATCTCGCGCCCGCGTACGTAGAGGATGCTCGTGATCGGGCGATCCTCGGGCGCGTTGTCGCCGATGTCGGTGTCGAGCAGGAGGAGCGGGACCCGGCCGACCTGCGCCAGCCAGACGGCGCACCAGACGGTGCGACCGGGCAGTTCGACCGGCACCTGGAGCGGATCGCCCTCGGGCGACGCCACCCGCAGCAGCGGCAGGCGCAGTGGGTCGTAGTCCGGGTAGGCGTGCTCCTGGTGACCGTCCGCATCGATGGTCTGGCGGAAGTAGCCGCGGCGGTAGAAGAGGCCGACCGCGACGAACGGCAGGGCCATGTCGGAGGCAGTCTTCGCGTGGTCCCCGGCCAGCACCCCGAGACCCCCGGAATAGATACCCAGCGTCTCGGTCAGCCCGTACTCGGCGCAGAAATAGGCGATCGGGCCGTCCAGCGCCTTGCCGTGGTGTCGCGCGAACCAGTGGCCGGCCCCGTTCGCCATGTACCGCTCGAAGTCGCGCATGATCGTCTCGTACTCGGCCATGAACGCCGGGTTCTCGAGCAGATCCCCCCACGCCTGGTGGCTCATGAGGATCGAGATCGGGTTCCGGTAGCGCGACCACGCGGCGGGGTCGATCCGGGCGAAGAGCTGCCGGACCTCGGGGTGCCAGGTGGAGTAGAGGTTGTAGGCAAGGGCCCGGAGCCCCTCCAGCCGGGCGGGGAGCCGGAATGCCGGCGGCGGGAGGGTCGGGACCACAGGCGCTTGCTGCATCAGTCCCGGCATCGTACACGAACCGGGCGAGATAAACCGATTTACCTGGCCACCGCGGCGACCCCCGGCGAAGGTCTCGGGCCCCTCGAGGGGGACCCTGCGGGCGCGCTTCCTCGGTCGTCGTCGCGCCCCCGGCAGGTCGCCCGACGCATCCCGTCCGCCGCGCGTTCACGACCGGCCGTCGTGCCATCGCCGGGCCGTCGTACCATCGCCAGCCATGAAGGTCGCGATGGTGAGCTCCGAGTGCGAGCCGTTCGCCAAGACGGGCGGGCTGGCGGACGTGGTCGACGCGCTGTCCCGGGCGCTGGGCGAGCTGGGCCACGAGGTGGACGTGTACCTGCCGCGCTACCGGGGCGTGGAGCCGCCGGGGCCGGCGGAGCGGCGGCTGATCTCCCTGCCCGCGCCGGGCCCCGGGGGAACGGGCGAGATCGTCGAGCTGCTGACTGCCCGGGCCGACGGGTATCGGCTGCGCCTGGTCGATCACCCGCACAGCTACGATCGTGCCGGGTTCTACGGTGAGGGCGGGTCGGACTACCCGGACAACGGGGCCCGGTTCGCACTCCTCGGCCGGGCCGCGCTGGGGGCGATCCGCTCGGAGGGTGGCGGCGTCGCGGTGCTCCACGGTCACGACTGGCAGGCCGGGCCGGCGCTGCTGCTCCGCGACCACCGTTTCGCCACGGACCCCCGGCTGGCGGGCATGGCCACGATGCTCACGTGCCACAACCTCGCGTACCACGGGTGGGTGCCGCGCGAGCGCGCGGCGGCGCTGGACCTCCCCGCCGGGGTCGGCAAGGTGGACGGCGTCGACCTGCTCCGGGAAGCGGTGGCCGGGGCCGACATGGTGAACACCGTCAGCCCCACCTACGCGGAAGAATCGCGGACCCCCGAGTACGGCGCCGGCCTCGACGACGTCCTCAGCGAGCGGGGCGACCGGTACCTGGGGATCCTGAACGGGATCGACCCCCGCCTGTGGGACCCCGCGACCGACGAGGCGCTTCCCCGGCGCTACTCGGCGGCAGACCCGGCCGGCAAGGCGGCGTGCCGGGCGGACCTCGCGGAGCGGCTGGGGATCGACACGTCCGCGGCGGATGATGGCTGGGGCGACCGGGGCGCGCCGATCTTCGGCATGGTCGGCCGCCTGGACCCGCAGAAGGGGTTTGACCTGCTCAACGGCGCCGCGGAGGCGATGCTCGCCGGAGGGGCGCGGATGGTCGTCCTGGGCACGGGCGACGAACGGCTGGTGCGGGGCCTGCGCGAGATCGCGGGCCGCTGGCCCGGGCGGGTCGCGATCCTCGAGCGGTTCGACCGGGACGAGGCTCGCCGCATCTACGCCGGGAGCGACCTGCTGCTGATGCCGTCGCGGTTCGAGCCGTGCGGCCAGAGCCAGATGATCGCCATGCGGTACGGGACCATCCCCCTGGTGCGGCGGACCGGAGGCCTGGCCGACACGGTCGTGGATGCCGATGCGCACCCGCCGGAAGGCGACGGGTTCGTCTTCGCCCCGGCCGAGCCCGGGGCGCTGGCGGCCGCCGCGGAACGGGCGATCGCCGCGTACCGGGACGCCGGTCGCTGGGGTGCGATCGTCCGGCGTGCGATGGCGCGCGACTTCTCATGGACGGCGTCCGCGCCGCGGTACGTGGAGGCCTACGAGCGCGCGCTGGCGATCCGCTCGTCCCGGCACGCGAGCCGGCCGGGGACCCAGCCGGGGGCCTAGCCGAGGACCTCGCCCAGCACCTGCATGAAGCGCTGCCGGTCCTCCCGGTTCGGGCTGTGCCCCAGGCCCGGCATCTCGTGGACGCGGGATGGACCGAGGGCCAGGCGCAGCAGCCGGAGGATCGGCGGCGGGATCATCCCGCCCGCGGATGGGTCGCCGGCGATCACGTCGACCGGCAGATCCGGGTGGCGCGCCCGCCCCGCCGCCATGACCTCGACGGGATTCCACGGTCCTCCCCGCGCGATGGCTGCGGCGGCCAGTGGCGAGGTCTCGACGATGGCATGCGCCCGTGCCTCCACGGATTCCCCGGTCCCGCCCTGCTCGCGGACGAGCGCCCGGGCTGCATCGAGGTTCATGCCGGGCCGCAGCTCCGAGGCGAACGACGCCGCCATCTCGACGCCCTGCGCGGGCGTCATGAACGGGGGGTCCAGCAGGACCACGCGGGCGGCCGGGGCGCCCGCGTCGATCGCCATGATTGCCACCCCGGCGCCCCACGAGTGCCCCAGGATCGCGGGGGCCGCCGGCGCTGACGCGGTCCCGGTGCGTGGCGGCAGGGGGGGCAGGGCCCGGATCGCGCGGGCAACCAGCTCACTCACGTGGCGCAGCTCGTAGCGATCCGCGCCGACCGACTCCTGGTCGGGCACCGGCCGCCCGTCCCCGTCGGTCCAGCGGGTCCGGCCGTGGCCGGGCAGGTCGAGCGCGTCGACCGTCCAGCCCTGCCGCGCGAGCGCCAGCCCCACCTCGTCCCATGCCATCGCGTTGCCGGTGACGCCGTGGAGGATCACCAGGTGCCGCCCGTCGGACTCGGCGCCGGCGGGGGGAGACCAGCGCATCGCGCTGAAGCGGATGCCGGGGAGCACCACCTCGTGGCGGGTCCCGGATGGGCCGGGGGCGTTCTCGGGGGAGGCGCCGCCGGGTCGAGGATCGTCGGCGTCGAACGATGGCGTCATGCAGGGATGCTAACGCGACCACCGGGCGCCACGGTGGCGGCCGAAGCGGGCCGGGCGTCCCTGCGGCGTGCCGGTCGGCCCCTCGTCGGGGTCATCGCGGCGCCGGGGTCATCGCTGGGCCAGGGCCGGTGCGGGATCCGTGGTCAGTGCCGCGCCAGCCGCTCCGCCAGGCTGCGGCCCGTCGGCGCCCGCCCCCGGCGTTCCGCCAGCCGGTCCAGTCGCATCATCGACAGCTGGACGAACCGCGCCCCCAGCCAGCGCAGCGGCTCCGGCTCCCAGTCGCGCGAGCGATGGTTCGTGAACGGGAGCGCGGTCAGCGCGCTCTGCCGGCCCGTGATGAGGTCCGCGAGCGTCCGCCCGGCGAGGTTCGACGTCGCGACCCCGTGGCCGGTGTAGCCGCGGGCCGACGCGATCCCGGTCCGTGGCTCGAACGAGAACGACGGCATCCAGTCGCGCGGCATGCCCAGCGGCCCGCCCCACGCATGGGTGAAGCGGATGCCGCGCAGGGCGGGGAACCAGCGCACCAGCATCCGCCGGAGCATGGCGTGGGTCGCCTCGTCCCGGTCGAAGCGGGGATCGATCCGCGAGCCGAAGTGGTACGGGGCGCCGCGACCGCCGAACAGGACCCGTCCGTCCGGCGTTCGCGAGAGGTAGTCGATCGTCAGCCGGAACGACGAGACGCACTCGTGCCCGTTCCACCCGATCGCCGCCCACTGCTCGTCGGTGAGCGGCTCGGTGAGCACGATCAGCGAGTAGATCGGCAGGAGCTGCCGGTGGAGCTGCGGCAACTCCGCGAGATACGCCTCTCCGGCGAGCACCACCGTCTCCGCCCGAACGTCGCCGGTCGGGGTCCGGAGCAGGGGACGCTCCGCGCCCGCCCGGCCGGCGCCGGGAGCGGTGCGCGTGCCGGCGCTGAACGAGGTCACCGGGGTCTGCTCGTAGATGGTCCCGCCGCGACGCTCCACCGCGCGTGCCAGCCCCCGCACCAGGCGCCCGGGGTGCACGGCCGCGCAGTCGGGCAGGTGGAGGGCGCCCGCCGCGCCGTCGACCCGCAGGCGCCCGTCGAGCTCGTCCCGGTCGAGCACCCGGCAGTGTTCCCCGAAGCCGAAACGCTCGTATTCCTCCGCCGTGGCCCGTAGTGCCGGCATCTCTGCGGGTCCCCGTGCGACGAGGAGCGTGCCGCCCTTGCGGAAGCCGGCGTCGATGCCCTCCGCGGCCGAGGCCCGCGCGACCTCGTCAACCGTGTCGTGCATCGCGCGGCGCACCGCCTTCGCGGCCTCCGTCCCGTGCCGCTCCGCGAGCAGGTCCATGCCGATGTTCAGTTCGCCGGAGCACCAGGCGCCGTTGCGTCCCGATGCGCCGAACCCCGCGATCTCGCGCTCGACCACGGCCACCCGCAGCGAGGGCTCCCGCTTCAGCAGCTCCAGCGCGGTCCACAAGCCGGTGAAACCGCCGCCCAGGATCGCGACGTTCACGTCGACCGATCCGTCGACTGGTGGGCGGGGTGACAGGTCGTCCCCGGCGTCCTCGAGCCAGAAGCTCACCCGGGCGCGGGGATCCGGGGCGGTGCCCTGGGTCGTCGGCTGTGCGGTCATGCTCCTCCCTCGGGCGGGTGCGCCGCCTGCCCGGCCGCCGGGCACGACGAGCCCGCGGCGGGCACGCGCGCGGGGACCGGGGACCGGCCCAGTCTAGTCCGACGGTCGCCCTTCGGCGCCACCCTCCGGCCGCTCCCACGGGGGCGGCGGCTCGCGCAGCGTGCGGACCGGCGAGAACACCAGCCACAGCACGGTCACCAGGCCGCCCACGGCTCCGACGGCGATTGCCGCACGCACGCCGATCAGCGTCCCCAGCGCACCCCCGATCAGCGATCCGACCGGGAAGACGCCCCACACCAGGAACCGCATGGAAGCGTTCATGCGGCCCTGGAGGCGATCCGGCGTGATCGACTGCCGCAGGCTCACCTGGTTGATGTTGTAGATCACGCTGCCCGCCGACCCCAGGAACATCGATCCGAAGAGGAGCGGCATGGCGGTCGCGGGCCCGGCCACCGGCACCAGCAGGTCCGCCAGCGATCCCACGAAGATCGCCCACATCAGCGTGTTGCCCAGCCCGATCCAGCCGGACAACCGCCCGGCGAGCAGCGCGCCGGCCATCGAGCCCACGTTCGCCAGCGCGAACGCGATCCCGATCTGGAACGCGTTGAGCCGCAGGTCGTGCGTCGCGAACAGGAACAGCGTGGCAAACGAGATCGAGCTGAACAGGTTGGAGGTCGCGGTGGTGGCCGCGATCGACCGCAGCACACGGTTGCCCAGCACCACGCCGAGGCCCTCGCGGATCTCGTGCACCATGTGACGCCGCTGCTCCGGCGGCGCGGGCCGGGGCTCCGGCTTGTGGATCCACAGCAGCATGGCCGCGCTGAAGAAGAACGACAGCGAGTCGAACAGGACGGCCTCGGCCGCCCCGAGCACGGCGACCAGTGCCCCGCCCACGCCCGGTCCGCCCGTCTGCGCCGCGGAGCGCGACAGCTCCATCTTGGAGTTGCCCTCGATGAGATGCTCCCGCTCCACCAGGGCCGGCATGTACGACTGGTACGAGACGTCGAAGAACACGGTGGCGGCGCCCGTGATCAGCGAGACGGCGTACAGCAGCAGGATCGAGAGGTGCCCGGTGATCCCGGCGACCGGCACCGAGAGGAGGGCGATTCCGCGGACCAGGTCGCCGGCGATCAGGATCGGCTTCCTGCGCATCCGGTCCACCCACACTCCGGCCGGCAGGCTGATCAGCAGGAACGGCAGCATCTGCAGGGCGGAGAGGATCCCCATCTCGGCCGGCGTGGCGTCCAGGGCGACG
This sequence comes from Chloroflexota bacterium, assembly GCA_027457005.1. GTDB lineage: Bacteria > Chloroflexota > Limnocylindria > Limnocylindrales > CSP1-4 > JAJYNJ01. The sequence continues at coordinate 9,301 of DAIDTV010000007.1, read as the reverse complement.
GCGGCGGCGAGGGGGATCGCGATCTGGGTGATCTGGGACCCGAACTCGCTGACGGTCTCGCCCACCCACAGTTTCAGGAAGCCCGGGTTGTGCCAGAGCGACCCGGCGGTGCGCTCGACGGTGGGGGGAAGCTGGATCGCCAGCGCGTCGGCCGGCGGGTCCATCGCGGCCGCCACCGGTCCGCCCGGGCCGGTGGCCTCGCGAGCGGTCGTGGGATCCGGCGACGGGGTCGTACCAGGGGAAGCGGGCATCGCCGGGAGTCTATCGGACGGCGGGGGCATCGGACGGGCCGGGTTCCGGTACCCTCCGCGCAGCAGCGGAGGAGGGGACGATGGGGTTGCTCGACGGCAGACGCGCGCTGATCTTCGGCGTGGCCAACGACCATTCGATCGCCTGGGGGATCGCGAAGGCGCTCCATGCGGAGGGGGCGACGCTCGGCCTCAGCTCGCTGGAATCGCTGCTCGACCGGCGCGTGCGCCCGCTCGCGGCACAGCTCGGCGTCGAGTTCGTGGAGCCCTGCGACGTCGCCGACGACGCGCAGATCGCGCGCGTGTTCGACCGGTGGCGCGAGCGCTACGGTGATCTCGACGTGCTGGTGCACGCGCTGGCGTTCGCGAACCGCGAGGATCTCGACGGCGCGTTCGTCGAGACCAGCCGCGAGGGGTTCCACCGCGCGCTCGACGTGAGCGCCTATTCCCTGACCGCCATCACCCGGGGCGCGCTGCCGCTCCTGCGTCCGGGGGCCAGCGTGATCACGCTGACCTACCTGGGCGCGGAGCGGGCGGTCCCTCACTACAACGTGATGGGCGTGGCCAAGGCGGCCCTGGAGGCGAGCGTCCGGTACCTCGCGGCGGATCTCGGCCCTGCCGGAATCCGGGTCAACGCGATCAGCGCGGGGCCGGTCCGCACGCTCGCGGCAAGCGGCGTGTCCGGGTTCCGCGACATGTACGCGCACTTCCGGGAGATCGCGCCGCTCCGGCGGAACATGACTCTGGCGGACGTCGGCGGTGCGGCGGTCTGGCTGGCGAGCGGCCTGTCCGCGGGCGTGACCGGCGAGGTGGTCTACGTCGACGGCGGCTTCTCGATCCTGGGGGTGGGTCTCGGCGAGTAGGGCCCGCCGCCGCGGTCCGGCCACCGGGGGCACGGCGCCGGGCACGAAGAGACCCGGAGGAACCGCTGGATCGGGGTCGCGCCACCGGCCGAAACCGGCAGCCCATCCAACCGAGCCGGGGATCGGATCGCGGTACGCCTGGCAAGCCAGGCGCCCTGTCGCCGGTCCCGAGTCCCGAACGCCGGTCTGGCGGTTGTCCGCCGGTCCTGCGGTTCAGGTCCGTGGCCCCTCCGGGCTGCGGTGAATGTATCGGGCGACTCCCCCGACCGTCAACGGCACTTGTCCACCAGATTCGGGCTCCCCGGGGTGGTTGTCCAGAAGGCGTCCACACCGGTTGTCCACACCCGCCCGCGCTACCATCGGCGGATGCTGTTCGACTACTCGAGTGTCTCGGCCGCATCGGTCGCGGCGGTCACCGATGCCGGCCTCGCAGAGGCCGACGATCTCGTCGCGCGCGTGGTCGCCGGGGCCGCATCCGGCGCAGCCGCCACGTTCGACGACACGATGCTCCCCCTGGACCAGGCGCTGGATCGCGTCCAGGACGCGTACGGCCGGGGGGCGTTCATGGCGCGCGTCCACCCGGTCGGCGCGGTCCGCGACGCGGGGCAGGCATCCGAGGAGCGCCTGGCGAAGTGGCGCGTCGCGCTGCCGTTCCGGGGGGATCTCTACCGGGCTGTTCGGACGTACGCGTCGTCGGCCGAGGCACAGACCCTCGCCGGAGAGCGCCGCAGGCTGGTGGATCACTGGCGACGCGATTTCCGCCGGGCCGGCCAGGAACTGACCCCGCAGGCCCGCGCCGAACTCGAGCGGCTCCGGGCCAGGCTCGTGGAGCTCGAGGTCGCCTTCCAGCGGAACCTGGACGAGTTTCGCGACGGGCTCGAGCTGACGCGCGAGGAACTCGCCGGGCTCCCCGATTCCTACGTGGAGCGCCTGCCGGCGGGGTCCCGGCCGGGCACCTGGCTGGTCAGCCTCGAGTACCCGAGCGTCTTCCCGTTCCTGGACCAGGCGGAGCGGCGCGACCTGCGCCAGCAGCTGGAGTTCAAGCTCTTCAACCGGGGGGCCGCGATCAACCGGCCGATCATCGACGAGGCGCTGGGGATACGGCAGCAGATCGCGCGGCTCTTCGGGCTGCCGTCGTGGGCGCACTACGCGCTCGAGGTCAAGATGGCCGGCGACCCGGCCACCGTGGAGCGCTTCTACGACCGGCTCGTGCCGCCGCTGCAGGAGAAGGCCCGCGACGAGCTCGCCCGGCTCGGCCCGCTCCTCGAGGCCGACACCGGCGACCCCGCCATCCGTTCGTGGGACTGGCGGTACTACGAGAACCAGTTGCGGCGCACCGAGTACGGGCTCGACCAGAACCGGGTCGCGGAGTACTTCCCCCTCGAGGCGGTGATGGAGGGGATGCTGGACCTCACCGGCGACGTGTTCGGCCTGGCGTACCGCAGGCTCGAGCCCGCGAACGCATGGCACCCCGACGTGCTGCTCTACGAGATCCGGGACCGCGCGACGGACAGGCAGATCGCGCACTTCTACGCCGACCTGTTCCCCCGGGAGGGCAAGTTCGGCCACGCCGCCGTCTTCCAGCTCGTCTCCGGTCACCGCCGGCCCGACGGCGCGTACGAGACTCCGGTCTGCGCGATCGTGGCCAACTTCACGAGGCCCGGTCCCGACCGGCCGTCGCTGCTGCGCCACGACGAGGTCGTGACGCTCTTCCACGAGTTCGGGCACGTCCTGCACCATTCGTTGTCGCGCACCGAGTTCGTGCGGTTCTCGGGTACCGAGACGGAGCCGGATTTCGTGGAGGCACCCAGCCAGATCATGGAGCACTGGGCCTGGGACCCGGTGGTGCTGGGACGGTTCGCCAGGCACTACCAGAGCCACCTGCCGATTCCCGGCGACCTGGTGGCACAGCTGGTCCGGGCGCGCGACCTGGACATCGGCATCCGCACGCTCCGGCAGGTCTCCCTGGGGATGCTCGACATGGGCTTCCACGATGCCTCGGCCGCACGCGACCTGGACGAGATCAACCGGCGGACCTGGTCGGTGATCGGCCTGCCGTTCCCCGAGGGCACGTTCTACCCGGGCGGGTTCGAGCACCTCTTCGGGGGCTACGACGCGGGGTACTACGGGTACCTGTGGTCGAAGGTCTACGGGGACGACATGTTCAGCCGGTTCCGGGCCGAGGGGGTCACCAATCCCGAGGTCGGCGCGGCGTACCGGCGCGAGATTCTCGAGGCCGGTGGGTCGCGCGACGCCGCCGGGATGCTGCGCGCGTTCCTGGGCCGCGAACCGTCGAACGAGGCATTCCTGGAGCTGCTGGGCATCGGGCCTGCGGCGCGGCGTGGCCGTCCGGTCGCGGACGTGGCATCCTCTCTGGGCTGAGCCTGCTGGCATTCGGCATGTCGGCGCTCGTTGTCGTGGCAGAGGTCCTTCCACGTGAGCCGTCAGCGTGTCGTCATCATGGGAGCCGCCGGGCGCGACTTCCACGACTTCAACGTCGCCTACCGCGACGATCCCGGTGTCGAGGTGGTGGCGTTCACCGCCACCCAGATCCCCGGCATCGCGGACCGACGCTACCCGCCGGCGCTGGCCGGCGGCCTCTACCCGGACGGGATCCCGATCGTCGCCGAGAGTGAGCTGGAGCGGCTCATCCGCGACGAGCGGGTGGACGCCGTCGTGTTCGCGTACAGCGACGTGTCGCACGAGCACGTCATGCACAGCGCGTCGCGCGTGCTGGCGCAGGGCGCCGATTTCGTGCTGCTCGGGCCGGACCGCACCATGATCGAGAGCACGCGGCCCGTCGTGGCCGTCTGCGCGGTCCGCACCGGGTCGGGCAAGAGCCAGACCACGCGCCGCGTCGCCACGATCATCGACGAGCTGGGACTGCGCCCCGTCGTCGTGCGGCACCCCATGCCGTACGGTGACCTCGTGGCCCAGAAGGTGCAGCGCTACGCCGAGTACGCCGACCTGGACCGCTACCAGACCACCATCGAGGAGCGGGAGGAGTACGAGCCGCACCTCGATGCCGGGCACGTGGTCTACGCCGGCGTCGACTACGGCGCGATCCTGCGCCAGGCCGAACAGGAGGCCGACGTCGTCCTGTGGGACGGCGGCAACAACGACTTCAGCTTCTACCGGCCCGACCTTACGATCGTGGTGGCCGACCCGCTGCGCGCGGGCGACGAGCTCCGCTACCACCCGGGCGAGACGAACCTGCGCCTCGCGGACGTGATCGTGATCAACAAGATCGACTCGGCGAGCGAGGAGCAGCTCGCGACGCTCCGTGAGCACATCGCCACCGTGAACCCGCGCGCCGCCGTCATCGAGGCGCGCTCGCGCCTCGAGCTGGAGGGCGGCGAGATCGCCGGCAAGCGGGTCGTGGTCGTCGAGGACGGCCCGACCCTGACCCACGGGGGCATGACGTACGGGGCGGGCATCGTGGCCGCCCGGCGCTTCGGCGCGGAGCTGGTGGATCCGGTGCCGCACGCCGTCGGCTCCATCCGGGCCACGCTCGACCGGTACCCCGGCCTGCAGCCCCTGCTCCCCGCCATGGGGTACGGCGAGCTGCAGATCCACGAATTGCAGGAGACCCTGAACGCCGTCCCCGCCGACCTCGTGCTGGCGGCGACGCCGATCGACCTGCGCCGCGTGCTCACGCTGAACAAGCCGATCGTGCGCGTCCGCTACGAGCTCGACGAGGCAAGCGGTCCGTCGCTGCGCAGCCTCGTGGAGCCCGCCGTCCGTCGCGAGCGCGTGGGGGCCTGACCGGGTAGTCTCGACCCGCTCAACCGTGCCCCGGCGTGGCGGGCCGCGCGCTCGCCACGCCGAACCTCTGAAGTGGAGTCCGATCGATGCCTGGTCTCGCCGACCCGCCGTCCGGGGACGGGGGCGCCCGTGCGGGTGATCCGCCTCGCCACTACCTGACCGTCGCCTCCCTGTCGCCCGACGACTTCGCACGGCTGATCTCGCTGGCCCGCCGCATGAAGGAGGAGCCGGCCGCCTGGCGCCGCGCACTCCCGGGCGGCAGGCTCGCGATGATCTTCGACAAGCCCTCGACGCGGACCCGCGTGAGCTTCGAGGCCGCCGCCGTCAACCTGGGGATGCACCCGTTGATGCTCCGCCCGGACGAGCTCCAGATCGGGCGAGGCGAGCCGCCGCAGGACACCGCGCGCGTGCTCTCGCGCATGGTCGACGCCATCGCCTGGCGCACGTTCTCGCAGGCCCGCCTCGAGACGTTCGCGTCGCACTGCTCGATCCCGGTGCTCAACGCGCTGACCGACGAGCATCACCCGTGCCAGGCGCTCGCCGATCTGATGACGATCGAGGAGACGATCGGCTCGCTGGCGGGACGCCGGCTCGCCTACATCGGCGACGGCAACAACGTCGCGCACTCCCTGGTCGAGGCCGGTGCGCTGGCCGGCATGCACGTCGTGCTGGCGGTCCCGGAGGGCTACGATCCGGACCCCGCCATCGTGGCCGCCGCCCGCGACCGGGGCCGGCAGACCGGCGCGACCATCGAGATCGTCCGCAAGCCGGCCGACGCGGCACGGGACGCGGATGCCGTGTACACGGACGTCTGGACCTCGATGGGCGAGGAGAAGGAGCGCGAGGCGCGCGAGCAGGCGTTCCGCGGGTACACGGTGACTCCGACGCTGATGGACCTCGCCCGCCCCGGCGCGATCTTCCTCCACTGCCTCCCCGCCCACCGCGGCGAGGAGGTGGACGAGGCGGTCCTCGAGGGGCCGCGTTCACGGGTGTGGGACGAGGCCGAGAACCGCCTGTGGACCGAGCAGGCCGCGCTCTACGCGCTGATCACGGGCGACTGGCGCGGCGACCTGGCGAGGTAGCCGGATGAGCCAGTCGCTCACCCGGGCGACGCCACGACCCGCCCCCTCCGAGCCGGCCCGGATCCCGGGCCGCTCGGTAATCGCCCTCGGGGGGAACGCGCTGATCCACCGCGGTGAGCGTGGCGAGTTCGCCGACCAGCTTCGCAACCTGGAGAATGCCGCCGCGGCCATCGTCGCGCTCTCCGAGGTCACGTCGCAGATCGTGCTCACGCACGGAAACGGGCCGCAGGTCGGGTTCCTGGCCCTGCAGGCCGCCGCCGCCGAGCGCGACGTGCCGGTGCCACCGCTGGACGTGCTCGGCGCCGAATCGCAGGGCCAGATCGGGTACCTGCTGAGCCAGGCGCTCCGCAACGCCTTCCACGCCCGGGCCGTGCCCCGCGACGTGGCGGTGGTCCTGACGCAGACCGTGGTCGACGCGGACGATCCGGCCTTCCAGCACCCGACCAAGCCGGTCGGGCCGGTCTACGGGGAGGCCGAGGCGCACCGCCTGGCGGCCGAACGTGGCTGGACCGTGGCGCGCGACGGCAGCCACTGGAGGCGCGTGGTGCCGTCTCCGCGCCCGCGGCGCCTGGTGGAGGCGGCGGTCATCCGCCGGCTCATGCAGGCGAACGCGCTGGTCATCGCCTCCGGCGGTGGCGGGGTCCCGGTCGTGGAGGACGGCGAGGGGCGGCTGCGCGGGATCGAGGCGGTGATCGACAAGGACCTCGCCGCGGTCATCGTCGCGGAGGAGGTGCGCGCCGAGTCGCTCATCCTGCTGACGGACGTCGACGCCGTCTACCGTGGGTGGGGCACGCCCGGCCAGGAGAGGATCGAACGCCTGCAGGCGAGCGACGCCGAGGCGCTGCGCCGGGCCGGTGCGTTCGGCAGCGGCTCCATGGAGCCCAAGGTCCGGGCGTGCGTCGAGTTCGTGCGGGCGGGCGGCCGCTGGGCGGCGGTCGGTGCCCTGGATCGAGCGCAGGACGTCTTCGAGGGGCGGAGCGGGACCAGGATCGTCAACGACGGGGCTTGATTCGCCGGGCCGCCGGGGCCGCGGCTCACTCCTCCTCGGACCGCGTCTCCGTGCCGTTCTCGGCGTCCAGGAACGGCAGGATGACGCGTTCCTCCTGCTCGAAGTGGGCGCTCATCAGCGCGTGAAGACCGTAGAGGCGTGCGCGCAGGTCGACCAGCTGGCGATGCGTGGGCTCGCGGCGCAGGGCAAGCCAGTCCGCCTCGAGGCGCTCCACCGACTGGCGGATCTGCTGGTGCTGCAGCCGCAGCAGCCGGGTCGCCCACGGCGTCGCCGCCAGGCGATCCATCTCCGGGAAGCAGAAGTTGTCCTCCCAGTCGAGGTGCGGGAGCAGGGTCTTCTCGATGGAATCCAGGAGGCTCCGCAGCGCGCTCGCAAGATCGCGGGCCGCGAGATTGCCGGCCATCTCGGCCGTCGCCTCGATCCTGCCGACGACGTGCTCGATCTCCCGGTGCTCGTGGCTCAGGATCCGGCGTTCGACCGCGACCCCCTGGCGCGGTGATGTGGTCATGGCCGCCTCCCTGGGACGCCTCTGCTCGTCCGATGTCGAGTCTCCGGGGAGGGGGGTACCGCGTGACAGTGCCCTCTGTCATCCTTTGAGGGGCGCGATGCCACGTGCCGCCGGGCAGGGGCCCGTGCCACCTTCATGCGTCTCGGCCACCGACGGCGTTCCCGCCCGCCGGGGGCCACAGCGCACTGTCGGACGTGGCAATGTTCGTGGTGTGCTTCTTCCGATCGGCAGGGCGAACGGCTTACATGGCGAACATCGAGCGTGGATACGGTCGGGCACGGCGGCACGGCGCCGTCGCACGCGGGGCCGTCCGTGCCCCGGTGGCCCGGGGTGGTCGTTGGGCTCGAGGCGTTCGGTGACCGGTGGCGAGGGCGAGCTGCTCGTGATCGGCATCGGCAACGTTCTGCTGCGCGATGACGGGGCGGGTGTGCGTACCGCGGAGCTCGCGGGCCGGGTGCAGGCCGGCCGGCCGGCGGCGTTCCCGCCCGGCACTCGCTTCGTGGACGGCGGCACGCTCGGCCTGGAGCTCCTGCCCATGGTCGAGGATGCCCGTGCCGTCGTGCTGATCGACGCCGTCGACCTCCACGGGCAGCCCGGTGACGTGGCCGTGCTCCGCGGAGACACGCTGCAGGGAACCCTCTACCAGCACGTCTCCCCCCACCAGGTGGGGGTGGGCGACCTGCTCGCGGCAGGCCGGCTCACGGGCCGGCTGCCCGGCCAGGTCGCACTGGTCGGCATCCAGCCCGGCGACATCTCGGTCGGCCTGGACCTGACCGAGGCCGTGCAGGCGGCCGTCGCGCGCGCAACCGCGCTCGCGGAGTCGGTGGCCTGGGAGCTGGAGCGGGCGCTGCACGCCGAAGACGTCCCTGCGACCATCGCGGACCACGACGGGGACGCGCCGGCGGCGGTGGCCGGCTGATGCACGAGGCGGGCATCGCGCGGGGCATCGCCAGGGCGCTGCGCGAACAGACGCTCGACGGGCGCCGCGTGGTGCTGCACGTTCGCGGCGGCAACCACGCCCCCGAGGCGTTCGACTCGTCGCTGCTGCTCCATCTCCAGCTCGAGGCCCCGGAGCTCGATCCCGGGGCACTGGAGATCGTCCACGACGCCGCGGCGCGCCTGTGCGTCGGTTGCGGCCGGGAGTTCCCCGCGGCGCGTCCCGACGAGCCGTGTCCCCGCTGCGGCGGCTCGAGCCTCCCCCTGCTGGACCACGAGCAGGTCGAGGTCGAGCTGGCTGGCTGACCGCGGTGGTCGGCGTGCGAGAGGAGGCCCGTGTCGGGCGGCTGCTCCTGGTGACCGGGATCGTGCAGGCCGTGGGGTTCCGTCCGTTCGTGTACCGGCTGGCGGGAGAGCTGGCGCTCGACGGGCGTGTGCGGAACGTCGCCGGCCGGGTCGAGATCGAGGTGGCCGGACCGTCGTCGCGGCTGGAGGCCTTCGCCCGCCGGCTGCGCGCCGATGCGCCGCCCAGGGCGCGCGTGGAGACCGTGACGGAGCGCGTGCTCGACGCCGCGCGCATGCCGCCGCCGGGAAGCGGGTTCGAGATCCTCGAGAGCGTGGCGGCGGCCTCCGCCGAGCGGCTCTTCCCGCCCGACATCGCGACCTGCGACGACTGTCTCCGCGAGCTCTTCGATCCGGCGGATCGACGGTATCGCTATCCGTTCACCAACTGCACCAACTGCGGCCCGCGCGCCACGATCATCGAGGACCTCCCGTACGACCGGCCCCGTACCTCCATGCGCGACTTCCCGCTGTGCCCCGCCTGCGAGGCCGAGTACCGCGATCCCGCGAATCGCCGCTTTCATGCGGAGCCTGTCGCATGCTCCGAG
>DAIDTV010000006.1:15368-17283 GCA_027457005.1 Chloroflexota bacterium | reverse complement strand
AGGTGGATCACGATCCCGGCGGACCCCGGAGTGCCTTCCACCTGGATCTCGGCCAGCCGCAGCGCCGCTCCGCCTGTCGTGGAGACGACCCCGCTCAGCGTGCCGTGGACGGAATCCGCCGTGCGGGCGAACAGGGACACCCCGTGGAGGACCAGGTCGAGTCGCTCCACGTGGACTCCCTGGAGCGTGTCCCCGCTGGACTGGACGCGCACCGCGTCGGCATGCCCCAGCAGAACGGCGAGCGGGGGATTCGCCTCCACCTGGACGCGCGTCGTGGCGGCGTCGAGGCCGGCCCCGACGAGCGCGGCCTGCACCAGCCGGGAGGCTACCGGCGGTGCCGCGACCCACGCCGCGGCGACCACCAGGGCCGCCACGATGAGGATCCCGAACAGGCGCCGCACCCGGTTGATCCTAGCGCGGCGCCGCCCCGAGCCCTCAGCGCACCGATCCCGCCGGTGTCGCTGTCCCCGCGGGCTCCGTTTCCGGGCTCGCCGGCCCGGGCCGCCCCTCGGGCTCTGCCGGCACGATCCTGGCGCAGCCCGCCGCAGGCCAGAACGTGCTCTCCCGGCCGTCCTCCCAGCGCACCCGGAAGTGGGTCCCGGACGGCGATTCGATCACCCCGAGGATCTCGCCCTCCCGGTCCGCCATGCCGACCCGCTCCGTCTCGACGATGATCCGGTCTCCGACCTTCGCGTGCATGCCGTGCCTCCCACAGCAGGATTCTCCGGCAGCGATCGCGCGCGGAAGGGCAGGAGGTCACGAATCTCGGCACGGCCGCGCCGGTTGCCGCGGGTGGGGCCTCCCGCGTAGTAAGATGCCGGCCTGACAGGGGCGGTTGGCTCAGTCGGTTAGAGCGCGTGCTTGACATGCACGAGGTCACAGGTTCGATTCCTGTACCGCCCACCAGAAATCGAACGCGTCGAACGGGACGCGCGCGCGGGCAGGGAGCCCCAGAGAGCCCGGGTCGGCTGGCTGCGAACCCGGACGCGATCCACCCGCGACGCACCACCCGCGAGCGACCGGTGAACCGGTCCGGGCGCCGCCCGTTAGCGCGGCCACCAGAGAGCGCGAGCGGTCCCGGCCGCGACGCGAAGGCGGGTGGAACCGCGGGAGGCACGGCCTCTCGTCCTGTCGAAGGGCGAGGGGTCGTTTCGTTTCACTGGAGGCGCGAGATGAGCGAGCAGCACGCGGGCAGCGCGAGCGGGCATGCACCGGCCCCGGGCGCCGGCCCGGCCCCGGAGTCGATCGGCGAACCCGAGGACCTCTCGCTGGAGGCCCCGACGCGCGGCTCGGCCGAGGAACTCCTGGACGCGCACGCCGGCGACCCGCTCGACCCGATGCGCCACTCCGCGGCGCACGTGATGGCGGAGGCGGTCCTTCAGCTGTTCCCGGGCGCGAAACTGGGCATCGGACCCGCGATCCGGGACGGCTTCTACTACGACTTCGAGCTGCCCCGCGCCCTCACGCCCGACGACCTCGCCGCGATCGAGGAGCTGATGCGGGCATCCGTCGCGGCCGACCACCCGTTCGTCCGGACGGAGCTCGATCCTGATCGTGGCCGTGCGTTCTTCGTCGAGCGTGGGCAGCCCTTCAAGGTGGAGATCCTCGATGATCTCCGCGCGGCCGCCGCGGCGGCGGGCGAGCCGGAGCCCGTGGTCTCCACCTACCAGCACGGGGAGTTCATCGACCTCTGCCGCGGCCCGCACGTTTCCTCGACCGGCCTGATCGGGCCGTTGAAGCTGCTGGCGGTGGCGGGCGCCTACTGGCGGGGCGACGAGAAGCGCCCCATGCTCCAGCGCGTCTACGGCACCGTGTGGTCCACGCAGGACGAGCTCGACCGGTTCCTGTGGCGGCGCGAGGAGGCGAAGCGTCGCGACCACCGGCGGCTGGGCGTCCCGCGCGCCCTGTTCAGCTT
>DAIDTV010000006.1:274-15358 GCA_027457005.1 Chloroflexota bacterium | reverse complement strand
CGCCGCGGTCTGGCACCCCAAGGGCCAGCGCCTGTGGCGGACCCTGGAGACCGCGATGCGCGAGCTCCAGGATCGCCGGGGCTACCAGGAGATCGCGACGCCGGTGCTGGTGTCGAGGAAGCTCTGGGAGCAGTCCGGCCACTGGGACCACTACGCCGAGAACATGTTCCGGCTGCTGATCGAGGGCCAGGACTACAGCCTGAAGCCCATGAACTGCCCGGAGAGCACGATCGTCTACCGCAGCCGGGTCCGCTCCTACCGGGACCTGCCGCTCCGCTTCTCCGAGTACGGGCGGCTCCACCGCAACGAGCGTTCGGGCGTGCTCCACGGGCTGACGCGCGTGCGCCACTTCGTGCAGGACGACGCGCACCTGTACGTCCGCCCCGACCAGCTCGGCGACGAGCTGCAGGCCCTGCTGGGCGAGGTCGCCGAGTCGTACTCCTGGTTCGGGCTGGTGCCGCGGTTCACGTTCGCGACCAAGCCGGACGGCGCACTGGGTGACCCGGCGCTCTGGGAGCAGGCCGAGGAGATCATCCACGGGACCCTGGAGCGGACCGGGTCCCCGTACACGGTCAAACCGAAGGACGGCACCTTCTACGCGCCGAAGATCGACATCTACATCGACGACGCCCTCGGGCGCGAGTGGCAGATGGCCACCATCCAGGTGGACCTGGTCATGCTGCCCGAGCGCTTCGACCTGACCTACATCGACGAGCACGGTGAGGCCCGACGCCCGATGGCCATCCACCGCGCGATCTACGGCTCGCTCGAACGGTTCATCGGGATCCTCACCGAGCACTTCGCGGGCGCCTTCCCGTTCTGGTGCGCGCCGGTGCAGGCCGTGGTGGTGCCCATCGCGTCGCGGCACAACGACGCGGCCCGCGAGCTCGGCGCGCTGCTCCGGGACCGCGGCATCCGGGTGGAGGTCGACGAATCCGACAGCCGGATGCAGAACAAGATCCGGCTCGCGCAGGAGCAGAAGGTCCCGTACATGCTCGTGCTCGGCGACCGCGAGATCGAGGCCCGCAGCGTGGCCGTGAGGACCCGCGCCGGCGAGCAGGAGCCGCCCGTGGGTTGGGAGACGCTGGCCGACCGGCTGGCGGCCGAGGCCGCGGCCCGCCGCCCGTGACGCTTGGCGGTCGGGAAACGTCCGTGCTATAGTCCGCCGGGCGACCGGGTCGGTCGGGCGCTGTGGCGCCCGTCGCGTCGGCCGCCGTTCATTCGTACCAGCATCAGCCGAGGGGATACAGCCTGAGCCGAGACCTGCGCGTCAACCAGATGATCCGCGTGCCCACCGTACGGGTCGTGGACGAGGAAGGTGCCCAGCTGGGCGTTCTGCCCACCCTGGAGGCGCTCCGGCTCGCGCAGGAACGGGGATACGACCTCGTCGAGGTCGCCCCCATGGCCGTCCCGCCGGTGGCCCGCCTTCTCGACTACGGCCAGTACAAGTACGAGGCCGCCAAGAAGGAGAAGGAGGCCCGCCGGCACCAGCGGTCGGTCGACTTCAAGGAGATCCGCCTCAAGCCGAAGATCGGCCAGGGTGATTTCGACACCAAGGTCCGCCGCGCCATCCAGTTCCTGGAGGACGGCGACCGCGTGAAGGTCGCCTGCCAGTTCCGGGGTCGCGAGCTCACGCACGCGAACCTGGGGCGGGATCTGCTGACGAAGTTCGCCGAGCAGATCAAGGATCACGGCGCGGTCGAGAGGCAGCCGCTGCTGGAAGGCAAGTCGATGTCGATCGTGATCGCGTCGACTCACAAGCCCAAGTCGCAACCGGGGGCGACCCCGGAGGGAAGGCCGGCCGCGCCGGCGCCCGGCGAGGCGGGTCCGGCTCCCGCGCCGGCGCCATCCAGCGTGGTGGTCGAGGACGCGGGTGCGCCATCGACGAGCGAGGCACCGGCAACGGTGGAGCCGGTGGCGGTGGCACCGGCCGACGACGGCAGGGCCGTCGCCGAGGCGGTCCCCGCGGTGGCGACCAACGAGACCAGCATGGCGACCAGGCGAAGCAGCACGACACGCGCATCGTCCAGCCGCGCCTCGACGTCGAGGCCGACCGGGACGGGCAGCCCCGCCGGGGGCCCGCGGCCCGGTTCGGCAGGAGAATAGACACGTGCCCAAGTTGAAGAGCCACAAGGCGACCCAGAAGCGCTTCGGGGTGACCGGCAACGGCAAGGTCATCCGGGTGAAGGCGTGGCGCGGTCACCACCTCGAGATCAAGTCGTCGCGCCGGACCCGGCGCTACGCAGGCAAGGCGATCGTCGGCGGCCAGGATGCCAGCCACGTCCGCCGCCTGCTCCCGTACCTGTAGGAGCCCGACCCCATGGCACGCGTGAAGCGAGGCGTCACCGCCCACCAGCGACACAAGCGACTCCTCGATGCCGCCGAAGGGCGTCGCGGCACCCGCTCGCGCCTGATCAAGCCCGCGCGCGAGGCGCTGCTCCACGCGATGGCGTACGCCTACGTGGGACGCAAGCAGCGCAAGCGCCAGATGCGCGCCCTGTGGATCGTCCGCCTCAACGCGGCCGCCCGCCAGAACGGCCTCACCTACGGCCGGCTCGTCAACGGCCTCAAGACCGCCGGCGTCGCGCTTGACCGGAAGGTGCTGGCCGACATCGCGGTACGTGACGCGGCGACCTTCACCCGCATCGCCGAGGTCGCGCGCACCCGCTGACGGCGGTCCCGGGAGCGCCCATATCGTGGACCTGGAGACGATCTCCGCGCGCCTCTCCGCCCTCCAGGAGGCCGGCCTCGCCGCGATCGCCGGCGCCACCGACCCCGAGGGCCTGGAAACGGTGCAGGTCGCCTATCTCGGGCGGAAGGGCGAGCTGAAGACCCTGCTGGGCGGCATCGGGGCGCTGCCGGCGGAGGATCGGCCCCACGTCGGCGCCATCGGCAACCGGGTTCGCGAGGCACTGGAGGCAGCCCTCGACGCGCGCCGCCTCGAGCTGGACGCGGCCGCCCTGGATGCGCGGCTGGCCCGCGAGGCAGTGGACGTCACATTGCCCGGCCGTCCGTTCCGCCGGGGTTCCCTCCACCCGCTGATCGAGACCAACCGGGAGATCGCCCGCGTGTTCGGCCAGTTCGGCTTCGTGGTCTACGAGGGCCCCGAGGTCGAGACGGACGTGCGCAACTTCCAGGCCCTCAACATCCCGCCCGACCACCCCGCCCGCGATCTCTGGGACACGCTCTACACCGACATGCCGGGCTACCTACTGCGCACCCACACGTCGCCGGGGCAGATCCACGTGATGCAGCAGGCGGCGCCGCCCATCCGCGCCCTGCTGCCCGGCCGTTGCTTCCGGTACGAGGCGGTGGACGCCAGCCACGGGTTCGAGTTCTTCCAGGTCGAGGGCCTGATGGTCGACGAGGGGACCACCATGGCCGACCTGCGGGGCCTGCTCGACGCCTTCGCCCACGCCATGTTCGGTGGCGGCCGCCCGACGCGGTTCCGCCCCGGCTACTACCCGTTCACCGAGCCATCGGTCGCCTTCGACGTGCAGTGCGTGATCTGCGACGGGGCGGGCTGCCCGTCGTGCAAGCGCACCGGCTGGATGACGATCCTGGGCGCCGGGATGGTCCACCCCGTGGTGCTCCGGAACGGCGGGCTGGACCCCGAGCGCTACCAGGGATTCGCGTTCGGCATGGGAACCGACCGGATCGCGATCCTGCGCTACGGCATCGACGACATCCGCATGTTCATCGAGAACGACCTGCGCTTCCTGGAGCAGTTCTGATGCGCGTGCCGCTCTCCTGGCTCCGCGAGTACGTGGACGTCGATCTGCCGCCCGAGGCGCTGGCGGACCGGCTGACCCTGCTCGGCATGGAGGTCCAGGGGATCGAGCGGCGCGGCGCCGACTGGCAGCGCATCGTGGTCGGCGAGCTCCTCTCCGTGGAGCCCCATCCCGGCTCGGATCACCTGCTGGTCACGACGGTCCGGACCGGCCCCTCGGAGCCGCTGCTGACGATCCTGACCGGCGCGTCCAACGTGGCGGCCGGCCAGCGCGTCCCCGTGGCGGTCCCCGGCGCGGTCCTGCCGGGCGGGCGCCGCATCGAGGTCACCCGGATGGTGGGCCGCGAGAGCCAGGGCATGCTCTGCTCCGGCGACGAGCTGGGCCTGACGACCGACGCGGACGGCATCCTGATCCTCCCGTCGGAGGCGCCCGTGGGCGCGGCGATGGCCGACGTGTACGGCGACGTGGTGCTCGACGTGGACGTCAAGCCGAACCGCGGCGACGCGCTGTCCCTGCTGGGCCTCGCCCGCGAGGTCGCCGCCGCGACCGGCGCGCGCGTCCGCTGGCCGGAGATCGTCCTGTCGGAGAGCGGCGAGCTGGCCGCCGACCGCCTCACCGTCGAGGTGGCGGACGAGCGCCTGTGCCCGCGGTTCGTGGCACGCCGCGTGGACGGGCTGGCCATCGGGCCGTCGCCGCTCCTCGTCCAGGCACGCCTCACCGCGGCCGGCATGCGGCCCGTCTCGAACGTGGTGGACGCCTCGAACTACGTGATGCTCGAGCTCGGGAAGCCGATCCACACCTTCGACGCCGCGGCCATCGAAGGCGGGCGGATCATCGTGCGCCTCGCCCGTCCCGGCGAGCGGCTGGAGACGCTGGACCACGTCGAGCGCGAGCTGTCGCCCGACACGCTGCTGATCGCGGATCCGCGCGGCCCGCTCGGGCTGGCCGGCGTCATGGGCGGCGCGGCGAGCGAGGTGAGCGACGGGACCACGGCGATCGTCATCGAGTCCGCCGTGTTCGACCCGGTCAGCATCCGCCGCACCGCCCACCGCTACGCCCTGCGCAGCGAGGCGAGCCTGCGGTTCGAGAAAGGGCAGGAGACCCGCCTGGCCCGCATCGGGGCCGACCGTGTCGCCCAGCTGGTGGCGGCGTGGTCCGGTGGCCGGGTCGCGCCCGGGCGGATCGACACGGCGCCCGAGGAGCCCGCGCCCACGCGCCTGCCGTTCCGCCCCTCGCGCGTGGTGCGGCTGCTCGGCGCACCCATCGAGACGGGCGAGATGCGCGCCCTGCTGGCCCGGGTCGAGATCGAGACCACGACGGCGCGGCAGGGAGACGAGGTGCCGATCGCTGCGGGCATGCCCGGCATCGTGCTGGACGCCGCGTCGGCCGGCGAGGCGCTGGTCGCGGTCATCCCGACCCACCGGCGGGACCTGGAGATCGAGGCCGACGTGGCGGAGGAGATCGCGCGCGTCCGCGGCTACGATCGCATCCCCGGCCGCCTGCCCGAGACCCCAATGCCGGTGTACCGCCCGGATCCGCGCCGCGCGGTGGATGCCATCCGCGACACCCTCGCCGGCCGCGGCCTGGACGAGGTTGTGACGCACGCCCTGATCGGCCCGGCCGACCACGAGCGGCTGGGGATCCCGACGGAGGATCCCGCGACGATCCGGGTGACGAATCCGCTCTCGGTGGACCACTCGCAGTTGCGCCGCTCGCTCCTTCCCGGGCTCACCCGGGTGCTGGTCGAGAACGAGCGCCAGCGCCGCGAGGACCTGGCGCTGTTCGAGGTGGGTCACGTCCACGAGCGGGCCGGCGGCGAGCCGCGTGAACACTCCATGCTGGGCGTGCTGCTGGCCGGCGACCAGGCGGGCGCGGCCTGGAACCAGCCGCCGCGGCCGGCGGACCTCTGGGACGTGCGCGGCCTTGTCGACTCGCTTTGCGCCCGTCTCGGCATCGAGGTCCGCCACGCCGTGCGGGCCCCGTCGATCGCCCCGTACGAGCATCCCGGCCGCACCGCGGTGCTGCAGATCGGCGGGCCGGAGGGGCGCGCGGTCGAGCTGGGCAGGGCGTTCGAGCCCCATCCGCGCTACCTCGAGTCGATCGGTGCGCGCGCCACGCACGTCGCGGTCGCCCTGCTCTCGCTCGAGGCGCTGCAGGAGGCGCTCCGCCCGTCCCACCGGTACGTGCCGTTCCCCAGGGTTCCCGCCGTCGAGCGCGACCTCGCGATCGTGATCGGCGAGAGGCAGTCCGCGGGCGAGGTGGAACGGGTCGTCCGCGAGGCCGCGGCGCCGCTGCTGCGCGGCCTGCGGCTCTTCGACCTGTACGACGGGGCCCCGCTGGCCCCGGGAGAGCGGAGCCTGGCATTCCGGCTCACCCTGCAGGCGGCGGACCGGACCATGACCGACGACGAGATCGACGCGGCGGTGGGGAAGGTCGTCGACGCGCTCGCCGGCCGGCTGGGCGCCCGGATACGATCCTGAGCGCGATGGCCGCGTCTGGCGCGCGGTGCCGTGCGCTGGTAGGCTAGCCCGGCGGGGCAGACAGGGGAGGGACCGTGGATCTCGCGGGTTTCGTCGGGAGCCTGACGCTGGCGGACGGCGTCTTGGTCGTGCTCTTCGCGATCGCCTTCTTCGTCGGCTACACGCAGGGCGTGCTGCGCCAGCTGCTCGGCATCGGCATCTTCCTGGTCGCGTTCATCGTCAGCGCGTACCTGCGCTCGCCGATCGGCGCCTGGCTCGCCTCCAACTGGACGTGGCTTCCGGTCGACTTCTCCCTGATGGTCGCGTTCACGGCGAGCTTCATCGTGCTGCTCGGCGTCATGACGCTGGGCGTGCAGGTGTACTACCGCCGCGTGATGCTCGCCCCCCGCTACGCCGTGCTCGACGAGCTGGCCGGCGGGGTGCTGGCCGTCGCGATCGTGTTCCTGGTGGTCGCCGTCCTGGTCCTCAACGGCGACTCGTACTACCACGGCGTGGGTGTGCAGCCGCCGACCGGCGACGTCGGGTGGATGCGCAGCCTGTACGGCGCGTTCGATGGTTCGGCGCTGGTGCACTCGATGCGCAGCGGCCTGATCCCCGGTCTGCTGGCGCTCCTGGGCCCGCTGCTCCCCGAGGCCGTCCGGACCCTGCCCGCCTGATCGGCCGGTCGCGCCCGTGGAGCTTCCCCCGCCGCTTCCGCGCGCATTCCACGCCCGCTCGGCGATCGACCTGGCGCCCGCGCTCATCGGGACGCTGCTGCTGCACGACGTGGACGGCATGATCCTGGCCGGGACGATCGTCGAGACCGAGGCGTACCTGGGGCCGGCGGACCGGGCCAGCCACGCGCGCGCCGGCCGCACGCGCCGCACGGGCCCGATGTTCGGCCCGCCCGGGCACGCGTACGTGTACCGTCTCTACGGCATGCACTGGGCATTCAACGTGGTCGCGCACGCCGAGGACGAGGAGGCCGGCGCCGTGCTCGTCCGTGCGGTGCTGCCCGTGGCCGGGATCGAGGAGCAGCGGCGCCGACGGGGCCGCCCCACCGACCGCGCCGAACGGCTGGCCGCGGGGCCGGCGCGCCTGTGCCAGGCGCTGGGCATCTCGGGTGAGGATGGCGGACGCGACCTGGCCGCCGGGCCGCCGCTCTGGATCGCCGCCGGAACGACCACGGGGGCGCTGCTGCGGGGCCCTCGGGTGAACGTCGCGTACGCCGGTGAACCGTGGGCCGCGCTGCCCCTCCGCTTCGGGCTGGCCGGGAGCCCGTCCCTGTCCCGCGGCTTTCCGGGCGTGGCGCCGCCCGCCTCGCGCCCGGCGACGGGCGGCACGGACCGATGATGGACGCGAAGTCGCTGCTGGTCCTGGAGTTCCCGGCCATCCGTGCGCGCCTGGCCGACCAGACCAACTTTCCGCCGTCGCGCCGGCTGGCCGAGGGCCTCCAGCCATCCGACGATCCAGTGATCGTGGCGCGCGCGCTCCAGGAGACCGACGAGGCGCGCGCCTTCACCGCCGAGCACCCGGGCGCGGGGATCGGCGGCGCCCACGACATCCACGATGCCGTGGAGCGGGCGGCGCGCGGTGGGCGGCTGGACACGGGGCAGCTGCTCGAGATCCGCGACACCCTGGAGGCCGCCGGCCGCCTCGCCGACGCCCTGTCCGAGGAACGCAGGCCCCTGCTGCGCGAGCTCGGCCGGGCGATCCAGCCCCTCCCCGCGCTCCACGCCACCCTGGAGCGCAGCATCGACCCGTCCGGCGAGCTGCTCGACGGCGCGTCGCCCGCCCTCGGGTCGCTGCGGCGGGCCGTTCGCGTGGCATACGACCGCCTGCGCACCAGGCTCGACGAGCTGGTCCACGGTGGTGAGCTGTCGGGCGTGCTGCAGGAGCCGATCGTCACCCTCCGCAACGGCCGCTACGTGGTCCCGGTGCGGAGCGACGCTCGTACCCGCGTGCGCGGGATCGTCCACGACCAGTCGGGCAGCGGCCAGACCGTGTTCGTCGAGCCGCTGGTGGCCGTCGAGCTGGGTAATGCCTGGCGGGAGGCACAGCTCGCCGAACAGGCGGAGGTCGAGCGCATCCTCGACCACCTCTCCGGGCTGGTCGGGACCCAGGCGAACGCGCTGCGTGCCACGCTCGAGGCGCTGGCGCGCTTCGACTTCTGGTCCGCCAAGGCACGCCTCGCAGCCACCATGGACGCCGTGCGCGCCGACACCGCGCGCGAGCCGGTGGTGGAGCTGCTGGGGGCCCGGCACCCGGGGCTGTCCGGGCGCGTGGTGCCGATCGACGTCCGGCTGGGCGGCGAGTTCACCGCGCTCGTCATCACCGGCCCGAACACCGGCGGCAAGACCGTCACGCTGCGCACCCTGGGGCTGCTCGCCCTGATGCACCAGGCCGGGCTCCACGTGCCGGCGCAGCAGGGGAGCCGGCTGCCCGTCTTCCGGGACATCCACGCCGACATCGGGGACGAGCAGTCGGTGGCGCAGTCGCTCTCGACGTTCAGCGGGCACATGCGCTCGATCGTGCGCATCGTGGACGCGGCCAGCCCCGGGACCCTGGTGCTCCTGGACGAGCTGGGGGCGGGCACCGATCCCACCGAGGGCTCCGCGCTCGCCCAGGCCCTGCTGGACCACTTCATCCGCTCCGGCGCGCTCGTGGCCGCCACCACGCACTACGCCGAGCTCAAGACGTACGCGCACAACACGGCGGCGGCGATGAACGCCTCGGTCGACTTCGACCTGGAGACCCTCAGCCCGACCTACCACCTGACCATCGGCCTGCCGGGCACCAGCCAGGCGTTCGCGATCGCCGAGCGGCTCGGGCTCCGCCAGGACCTCGTGACGGATGCGCGCTCTCGCCTGACGCGGGCCCAGGTGGAGTTCGAGGAGACGCTCGCCGCGATCCGCCGCCAGCGCGCCGAGACCGCCGACGCCCTGGAGCGCGCCCGGGCGGCCGAGGCACGCGCGAAGGACGCGCAGCGCCAGGCCGAGCAGGAGCGTGTCCGGTCGAAGCGCGCGGAGATCGAGCGTGCGGCACAGGCCCGCGAGGAGGCCGAGCGCATGGTGGCCGACCTGCAGGCGGAGCTGCGGGCGGCGCGCCGGGCCCTCGAGCGCGAGACACTCACCGCGAGCCGCCTCGAGGCGCTCGAGGGCTCGCTCTCCGAGCGTCTCGCCCGGATCCCGGTCCCCGACCGGCCCGCGACCGCCGGACCGGTTCCCGTGCGCTGGCAGGTCGGGATGGAGGCCCAGCACGTGCGCGGCGGCTGGATCGGGCGAGTGACGTCGATCGACGAGGGACGTGGCCGCGCGACCCTCGAGGCCGGGGGGCTGCGCGTGGAGACGGACCTCGATGACCTGGTGCGCCCGGGCACGGCGCCGTCCGGGGATGCCGGAGCGGCCGCCGCGGGCGGCGCGCCGAGGACGGGACGGCGGGGGGTCTTCGGCGAGGAACCGGCGGTGCGCATCCGATCAGCCGCGGCCGCGGTGGGTGAGACTCGACGGGCGGGAACCGGGAGCAGGTCTGCCGGTGCGGCGGGCGGGCCCGGCCCCGCGGCCAAGGCGCCTGGCTCATCGGCCGGTATGGCCGCGCTCGCGGGGCCGAGGCGCGCCGTGCCCTCCTCGCTCGACCTGCGGGGGGCGCGCGTCGAGGAGGCGCTCGAGCTGCTGGATCGCTACCTGGACGACGCCTCGCTGGCGGGCGCGGCGCAGGTGACGGTGATACACGGCCACGGGTCCGGCGCGCTCCGCGACGCCGTGCTGGCCTTGCTGGCCGGGCACCCGCTGGTGCAGTCGTGGCGGCCGGGCGAGCGCGGTGAGGGCGGGGACGGCGCCACGATCGTCAAGGTCTGACCCGCGGCGCCCGCCCGGGTTTAGGTCTGGAGCACCACCTGGGACCCGGGCGCGGCGGGTGATCCGCCGGCGGGCGACTGCGCGACCACGGTGTGCCCGTTCCCCACGATGACCGGCACGAACCCGGACGCCACCAGCGTCTGTGCCGCGACCTGCACCGGCCGCCCCACGACATCTGGCACGACGGCGGCCGGCGCCGTGGGCTGACCGGGGCCGGGCGACGAGCCGGGCCCGAAGCTGCTGCCGGGGGCGGGCGATCCCGGCACGCCCGGGGTGGGCACGGCGGCCTCACAGGACTTGCTCGGCGGGAACGGTGCGCCCCAGGTCTGGCCGTACGGCTGGTACACCAGGTTGTAGAAGAACGTGGTGCGGGTGTGCTCGGGCCCGCCGTAGACCCCGGCCCCCTTCATCGCCCGTGCCGCCCACGCCAGGTCGGCGGCATGCCAGTTCGGGTAGTTCGTCTCCACGTTGGAGAAGTCCAGGAAGCCGAGCGTCTGGGGCGCCGGGGTGGTGCCGCAGGCCGGCTGCCAGAGGAGGTAGCCGCCCCTGGTGGACGTCGGATCGGGGACCACCTGCAGCGGCTGCCGCAGGTTGTCGACCTGCGTCGGCTGCGTTCCATTGATGAACAGCTCGGGGACCGTCCTGGTGGTGAAGGGACCGGGCCTCAGCCCGCTGTAGGCGTCCACGGACATGGTGGTGATTCCGGCCGGCTCGGTGAAGTCCTGGATCGGCCAGGTCCGCGTGACGTCGTCCATGAAGCCCTGCCAGACGTACGTGGGCACGTCGAGGGACTGCAGCGGGGACTGGGGAGTGCTCACCGGGCTGTTGTCGCTGTTGCCGTTCCAGGCCACCACGGCCAGCGCGTACTCGCCGGCGGCCCTGCCGGCGGCATCCGGCGGCGCGATGTACCCCGCCGCGATCAGGTCGTTCGTGTCGTTGTTGGTGCCGGTCTTCAGCGTCGCGGGCCGGAGCTTCCCGCCGGCGTTGGTGACCTTGAAGGCACCCCAGTACGGGTTCACGGCGTGGTTGGTGTTGCCCTTCAGGATGTCCGTGATGATGTACGCGGCGCGGGGGTCCACCACCTGCTCGCCGGCCGGCGGGGTGTACGGGGAGATGACGTCCTGGCCGTCCGGCCCCACCACCCGCAGGATAGTCGTCCGCCCCAGGTAGCGGCCGCCGTCGGCCATCGTCGCGTACCCCGTCGCCAGGTCGATCGGGTGGATCACCTCGGTGCCCAGCGTGAGCGAGAGGCCCGCGGTGGGGGTCTGCGTCTGGAACTGCAGGCCGAACTTCTCGGCCATGTTGAACACGTGGTCCACGCCGTTGATGGCGACCGCCTTGACCGCGGGGATGTTCAGCGAGAACTGCAGCGCCTGGCGCATGCGCACCGGGCCGCGCTCCTCCAGGTCCGCGTCGGTGGGCGTGTATCCGCCCCCGAAGTCGGTCGTGACGTCCATGAACATGGTGGCCGCGGTCATGGTTCCGTCGTTGATCCCGGTGACGTAGTTGAACGGCTTGAACGAGGAGCCCACCTGCCGCCACCCGTCGGAGAGCACGTCGAACTGGGGCTGGAACTGTGGTGTGGCCTTGGTCGCGTAGTAGTTCGCGCTGCCCACGTACGCGATGACCTCGCCGGTCTGGTAGTCGACCGCCGCCAGCGCGCCGTTGTGCACGTTGCGGCCCACCAGGTTCTGCATCCATGGCTGCAGCGTCAGGCCGAGCTTCTTCGCCGCCGCGGCCGGGTCCTTGGACTGCGGCACGGTGGCGGCCGCCTGGACCCACTTCTCGGCGAGCTTCTGCACCTTGTAGTCGAGCGTGGTGTAGATCTTCAGGCCGCCCCGCTCCACGATGGGGCAGGTCGGGACGCCCACGCCACAGAGCTTGTCGGTGAGCTCCTGGCGAACCTGCCAGACGAACTGCGGTGCTTTCCATGCCGGGGCCACCTGCGACACCAGGACCACCGGCTCCTTGATGGCCGCCTCGAAGTCGGCGGCCGTGTACTGGGTGCCCGTCCGGGGCAGCGGCAGCTGCTGCTCCATGACCTGCAGCCAGTAGTTGCGGCGCTGCACGATGGGGCTGTCGGCCGGGACGACCAGGGTCCCGTCCCGCTGCAGCACCGCGCTCCGCACCAGGTCGTACTCGGTGGGCGACTGCGGGATCGCGGCCAGGATCACCGCCTGGGCGAGGGTCAACTTGCTGAGGTTGCTCACCCCGAAGTAGCTGCGGGCCGCGGCGGCGATGCCGTAGCTGTTGTTGCCGTAGAAGTTGCTGTTGAGGTAGTCCTGCATGATCTGCTGCTTGCTCAGGGTCTGGGTCAGCCGGATCGACTGGATGATCTCCTTGATCTTCCGTTCGACCTTCTTGTTCGGATCGGCGACCAGGGCGGGGTCGAGCAGGCGCGCGCGGACCAGCTGCTGCGTGATGGTGGAGGCGCCGCGCTGGGTGCCGGTGAGGGTGTCGCGCACGGCGGCCAGGATCCCCAGCGGATCGAAGCCGCTGTTGGTCCAGAAGGTCTTGTCCTCGATCGTCGTCGTCGCGTCGATCACGACGCCCGGCACCTGGTCGAACTGCACGACCTCGCGCTGCTGGGAACCGAAGCGTGCCAGCTCCACCCCGTTGCGGTCGTAGACCACCGACTCCTGGTTGAACTGCAGGTTGTCGAGCGTGCGAGGGTCGGCCAGGCCCTGGCTGAAGTAGCCGTACGCGGCGAGCGCACCGAGGAAGCCGACGAGCCCGACGATCAGCAGGGAACCGAAGAGAAGCAGCGGAAGCGCGACGGCGACGCCGGAAGCACTGCCACCGCTGCGTCCACGCCTGCCGCCGTTGAGGCGCCGTGCCCGGCGGCGGGTGACGCTGGTCTGCATGTCGCCGGGCACTCTAGCATACTCAACCGCGTTCCCAGTCTCGCCCGGATCCTTGCAGGTGGCTTTCGCCGATGCCCGTGATGACCGATTTCCTCGCCGAGCTGCGATGGCGCGGCATGCTCCAGGAGATGACCGAGGGGCTCGAGCCGCGCCTCGCGCGGGGCCCGATCGCGGCCTACGTGGGCTTCGATCCCACCGGTGATTCGCTGCATGCCGGGCACCTGATCCCGATCTTCGGGCTGCTGCACCTGCAGCGGGCGGGTGGGCGTCCGGTGGCGGTCGTGGGCGGTGGCACCGGCATGGTCGGCGACCCCTCGGGCCGGAGCGCCGAGCGGAACCTGCTGGACGAGCCGACGCTCGCCGCCAACGTGGCGGCGATCCGGGCCCAGCTCGAGCGCTTCCTTGACTTCTCTCCCGGGGAACACGCCGCCCGGATGATCGACAACCGCGAGTGGCTGGGGCGCTACGGGCTCATCGAGTTCCTGCGCGACATCGGCAAGCACTTCAGCCTGGGGTACATGCTCTCCAAGGACTCGGTGCAGCTGCGCATGGGGGCGGGGATCTCGTTCACCGAGTTCAGCTACATGACGCTGCAGGCAACCGACTTCCTGCACCTCTACCGCGACCACGGGGTGGAGATGCAGATGGGGGGCGCCGACCAGTTCGGCAACATCACCGCCGGGCTCGAGCTGATCCGGCGCGTGCTCGGCCAGGGGCCGGACGGCGAACCGCGTGCGTACGGTCTCTCGTTCCCGCTGCTCACCGCGCCCAGCGGCAAGAAGTTCGGGAAGAGCGAGGGAGGCCAGACGGTCTTCCTGGCCCGCCACCGCACCTCGCCGTACGCCTTCTACCAGTACTGGCTGAACAGCGACGACCGGGACGTCCAGCTGTACCTGCGGACGCTCACGCTGCTCACGCGCGAGGAGATCGCGGCGCTCGAGGCAGAGCAGGCGGCACACCCGGAACGCCGGCTCGCGCAACGCGCGCTCGCCCTCGACCTGACGGCCAGGGTGCACGGCACGCCGGAGGCCGAGCTGCAGCGGCGGGTCGGTGAGCTGGCCTTCTCCGGCGAGCCGCTGCTCGATCCGGACGTGCTTCAGGTCCTGCACGACGACGTGGGGGGATTCACGTTCGCCGCAGAGGTCCCGACTGCCTTCGACCTGGCCATGGCGAGCGGGCTGTTCGCCTCGCGGGGCGACCTGCGGCGCTCGATCGCGCAGGGCGGGGTGGTCGTCGACGACGTGCGGGTGGTGGACGGCGATGCACCGGTGGGGCCGCCGATCGCGGGGCGATACCACGTGGTCCGGCACGGCCGACGGCAACTCACCGTCGGCGTCGCGCGGACGCGGGCCGGGGACGACCGGGCGCAGCAGGCCGGGGACGGCCTGGCGTAGCAGCCCGCCGGCCCGGCTCAGGCGCGGTGGCGCGCCCGGAGCACCTCCAGCACCTCGCGCGGATCGAGGCCCCGCTCGGCGCACAGGACCAGCAGGTGGTACAGCAGGTCGGCGGTCTCGCCTGCCAGCGCGGCGCGGGTCGCGGACGGATCGCCCGCCCCGGAGCCGCGTTCCGCCTCGGCATGGTCGCGTGCGGCGAGGAGGACCTCGGTGGCCTCCTCGGTGACCTTTCGAGCGCAGGCGTCGACGCCTCCGGCAAGAAGCCGCGCCGTGTAGGACCGTTCCGGGTCGGCCGCGGACCGCCGCTCGACGATCGTGCCCCAGAGCCGCTCGAGCCACTCGAATCCCACGGGCGCCGCGGGGGGCGAGGCGGTCGCAGGCGCGCCGTCGAAACAGGAGCGCGTGCCCGTGTGACACGTGGGCCCGGCCGCCTCGGCGGTCACCAGGATCGCGTCCGCGTCGCAGTCGAGCGCCAGTCCGCGCAGCCGCAGCACGTTGCCGCTGGTCTCGCCCTTGCGCCAGAGGCGCCCGCGGCTCCGCGAGTGGAAGTGCACCATGCCCGTTGCAAGGGTCGCCGACAGCGCCTCCGCGTCCATGTGGGCGAGCATCAGCACGGCGCCGTCGCGGCCGTCCCGGACCACGGCCGGCACGAGCCCGTCCGGTCCCCAGCGCACCGCGGCCGGATCGATGGCGGGCGCCTGTCCCACGCCCTCCTCGTTTCCGGGCCTCGGGCGGTCGCCGGCGCCTGGCGTGGCCGGCCCCGTGTCCCCGTGCCGCAT
>DAIDTV010000006.1:0-251 GCA_027457005.1 Chloroflexota bacterium | reverse complement strand
CGTTTGACCGTCGCGATCCCGTGCAGGTCGCGGTGGAAGATCGACGCGGCGAGCACCGCGTCGGCACCGCCGTCGACGATCGCCGCCACGAAGTCCTCGGGCCGCCCCGCGCCCCCGGACGCGACGACGGGCACGTCCACCGTGGACGTCACCGCCCGCAGCAGCTCCAGGTCGTAGCCCGCGCGAGTCCCGTCCTGGTCGATCGAGGTCAGCAGGATCTCACCGGCGCCGCGCTCGGCGGCCTCGCGCGC
>DAIDTV010000005.1 GCA_027457005.1 Chloroflexota bacterium | reverse complement strand
TCAGCGTGGCGCCGCCGCGGGCCTGCTCGTAGCGGCGGACCAGGCTGGTGGTCAGCGGCTGCGCCCACCAGCTGGCGTGGAGCGCGGACCAGTGCGGCTGGATCTCGCAGAGCCAGCCGGCGTCCGGCGGGATCAGCTCGGGCATCGAGGTGCAGCGGGAGCCGATGACGGGGGTGCCGCAGGCCATCGCCTCGATGATCGGCACGCCGAATCCCTCGCCCTTGCTCGCGGCCGAGAGCACGTCGCTGGCCCGGTACATTCCGGCCATGTAGTCCGTGTCGTGCAGGTCGGCCATCCGCCGGTACTGATCGGGGAAGCCGACCTTGTCCCGCAGGCCCAGGGTCTTGGCGATGTGCAGCAGGTCCAGGCCCTCGGTTCCGGAGCGGTAGGTGGTGTGCAGGTACAGGCGGGCCTCCGGGTGCCGGTCGGCGAGGACCTGGAACGCGGCGAGCGTGCCGGCGAAGTTCTTGCGGTCCTGGATGTCGCCGTTCACCCCGACCATCGAGATCAGGAAGACATCGTCCGGGATCCCGTTTTCGCGCCGCCACGCCAGCCGGTCCCCGGGCCGGTATTCGCCACGGACCATATGCGGGATCACCGCCGATTCGATGCCCTCCGCGGCCATCATGGCCTGGCCGTGCACGGTCATCGCGACCGGCCGCAGGTCGCAGATTCCCGCGGCCGCCTTGAGCCGCATGAGATCGAGCTGGCCGATCGGCGCGGTGTCGATCGGCACCCAGGCCATCACGGTCATGTCCTTGAATTCCTCGGGCGCGAACACCCAGAAGTCGGCGACGATGATCATCACGTCGGCGCGGAATCGCCGGTAGTTTCCCCAGATTCGGCCGACGCCCTTCGCCGATCCGCCGCACGCCAGGATCTCGATGTCCTCCCAGGGCTCTTCCCGCAGGAACCCGCCGTAGGCGCTGATGCCGACCTCGTGGCCGGCGTCGCGCAGCCCGCGGGCCAGCAGCGCGCACTGGACGCCGTAGCCGCTGGGCGCCCAGGGCGGCACCGAGTGGATCAGGATCCGCATCAGCGGTAGCCGCCCCACCAGCCGCCGGATTCCTTCTTCGCCGCGGGGGGCTTGTCCCCTGGCGGCGGCGGCGCGTCGCCAGGGGACGGGGGCAACGGGGCCGGCGGATCGATCACGACCGGCGGCTCGGGGATCTCCGGCTCCGGCGGGGCCAGCCGGTCCAGTACCTCGCGCATGCCCTTGAGCTCGCCGCGCTGTCTCTCGACCTCGGCCTCGAGCTCCAGAGCGCGCTGCTCGGTGAAGATCTGCTCGCGCTGGATCGACGCGGCCGCCTCGATCTCGGCGATCTTCACGTCGTTCTCGTTCGGGCCGGTCTCGACCGGCACCGGAACCGGCTCCGGGATCTGGGGCTCCTCGTGCTCCATGCCGCACGTCTCGCAGTTGTGCATCACGCCCTCGCCTTCTTCGCGCGCGCCTGATAGGGCCATTTCGACGGGTCGGCTCCGTATCGCTCCACGACGGAGCGGATGGATTCCCTCTTGTCGAAGAAACGGAATTGTGTTCGCGGCCGGCCCTTGGCGTCCTTGACGACATCGGCGCGGCAGCCTATTCGCTGGCCGCCGTTCGGGCAGCCGTCGATATTGCTGTGCTTGCGGTTGCAATGCCGGTCGCCGCAGGAGCAGTAATAGCGCGCGCTCAGATAGAGAAGCCGCTTGATCTCCGACGCCTTCTCGATGGTCGGAGTGTATCTTCCCGGCACCAGGAAAGGCTGGCCGAGAGCGTTCCAGGCCCGGATCAGCTCGATCAGGGGAATGAACCGGTCGTCGCGGATGGGAGGCCCGGCTGTTGACCCGAATATGCGGATTACCCGGGGCACCGGACCTCCCATCATGCCCGCAACAGAGCCCTGCGCGACGATTGTGGCACAGCTAACCCACCAATCGCCGGTCCCCGGGGCCCATATGGCGCGGCGGCGCAAGTTGCTGTCGGGAATTTCCCCCGACGGCCTATTAGGTGCCAGAAAGCGCCGGCACCCGCGCCGCCCGCGCCAGGACCCGCTAATCGGCTAGGTATTCCAGGCGCGTTTGTATCGCTCCATCCGCCAGATCGGCCGGACGCCAGATCTCGACCCGGAAGGCATCTTCCCCATTCCTCGCTTTGGATAGTCTCCAGAGCCAGGAATCCTGATCGGCGCTGGTATGGCCGGCGTCCGTCTTGAGTTCGGCGAGGATCAGGCCGCCCGCGCCCGCGATGAGCAGGTCGGGGAATCCGGGCTGCCCCTTGCAGGTGCGCGAATTGCCGCAGTAATGCAGGAGCAGCCCGAACTCGTCGCAGAGGCCGATCACTTCGCGGCGCAGCTGCGCCTCCGTCACGATCACGGGATCAGCTCGCCTCCCTCGGCGACCTCGGGCAGCGCCAGCGGCAGCCCCGCCTCGGCCAGCAGGCCGATCAGGTGCGTGCCAGCTAGAGTGACGACCAGCTGCTCGCCGTAGCGAATGATGAGTCCCTTGCCGATCAGCTGCCCGATCAGCTCGGGCGCCAGGTTCCGGGTCGGCTCGCTCTCGCGTATGGCGATCAGGACCCGCTGCTGGGAGGCGGTGACGCTGATCCGGAACGGTCCGGTCGCCGCCTCCCTCAGCCTGCCGTTCACGCCGGAACCCAGAGCGTGATCCCGGCCGGCAGCGCCTCCGCGAAGGTCGCCTGGTTGACGTAGCTGGCCAGGGCCGGCGGATAGCCTGAGGCCGGCCCGTTCTGCGCGGTCATCCGCAGGATCTTCGCCGGCGAGGCCTTGTGCGCCGCCGCGAGCTCGCGCAGCGATAGCAGCCCGTCGGTGATCAGGTATACCGCGCCGCCGGGCCCGGGCCGCCAGAGCCTGACGCCGGGCGCCACCAGCGACAGGTCGACCTCATAGGAGCCGGTCTGGCCGAGCGAGGACCAGGCGTACTGGGTGCCGATCACGCCCGGGTGCGCGAACAGGTGCGGCGCGCCGGTCGGATTAGCCGGCCACCAGCCGTCCTGGGGCGGATTATTGAAGAGCGAGTCGATCGAGCCATACAGGCCGAGGGATCGCTGGCCGAAGTTATCGGCGAAGTCGGTCACATAGGGCCGGTCGACGTAGGCCTCCATCGCCAGGAGCGCGAGGCAGTCTCCCGGGACCTGGTGCTGGCCGAGCCAGGAGGCGAACCCCGCTCCGTCTTGCGCGCCGTTGCGGCCGGGCTGGTATTCCCACACCGGCAGGGCTTCCGGCGCCGCGCGGGCGGCCGCCCGGATCTCGGCGTCGGTCCAGACATGCTCGGCGCTGCCGCCGGCGTAGACCATGAAGCCGTCCGATTTCGGCCAGGCCGGCGGGAGCCGGTAGGCGTCAAAGATCGTTCGCAGTGTCATATCGGTACCTTTCTCTGAGTTGCCGGGCCCGGTCCGGGCCCAGTTCCGAAGCCGGGGGCGGCTGATTGGCCGCCGCCGGCAGATAGCGCCGCGGGTCGTCCCGCAGCGCGCTGCGCAGATATGCCTCGGGATGGGTGACCCGCCGCCCGGCCAGCACCAGCCTGACGACCTCCAGCGCCTGGTCCTCGGTGAGGCGGCGGCGGGTGGCGGCCCCCAGCTCCTCGATCGCGACCCGTGCCAGCCTCGCGGCGATCGCCGGGTCCTCATCGATGACGATGTTCATCTGTCTGTCTGTCTGTCTGTGACCGATGGCCGGCCCAGCCCGGGACTGACCGCCGGCCCAGCCCGGGTCATCGGCCGGCCCAGCCCCGGACTGACCGCCGGCCCAGCCCGGGTCATCGGCCGGCCCAGCCCCGGACCGGTCATCGGCCCAGCTCTGCATAACCTGTGGATAGTCACCGGCGTCCGTCCCGGGCGGAATCACGAGCGTGTAGGCGCAGGTCACGTGCTCCGAGGCCGCCAGCCGGGCTGAGGGCCGCTCGATCGCCAGCCAGCCGGCCCGCTCCAGCCCCGCCAGATGCCGGCGGATCGTGTCCCTGGAATACCCGCAATCTCGCGCCAGCCTCCGCGTCGACGGCTGATGCTGCCGGGGAATCTCTCCGCTCCGGGCGTTGATACGGGTGCAGAGCACGAGCATGATCGCGACGTCCGGACCAGACAGCTCCCGGCTCGCGATCACGGCGCGCTCTACCTCAAAGCGATTCACCGGCGGATAGTCCGGTGATCTCGTCGGCGGCGGCGCCCAGCTCGTCAGCGGCCCGCCGGATCCTTCGCTTCGCCGCGGCCGCCCGCTGCGATACCCGGGCCAAGTGCGCCGCGTAGGACGCAGCCCCCCGGCGCCTGCGTTCCTCCTCGGGAAGATCGGGCGGGATCACCGGATGCGTTCCGCACAGCGAGCAGCTGGCGCCCCCGGTATCGAAGCTGTCCCGGTACGCCGATCGCGCCCTGGCGGTCATCGCCCGGGTGTCCTCGCTCGCCGATCGGGTGAGCGCGCCGATGCGGCCGCGCTCGCTGAACTCCCCCATGAAGCTCTCCCCCCGAAGAGCTGGCCCGATCACAGCGCGTGACCGGATCGCGCTACGGAGCGTATCGCCTCCCCGGCTAGCCGGGGAGTCCTATCCTCTGAATCCATGAGCGGATCAGGAGCTTTGGCCGGGCCGCGCGGCGAGCTGCCGCTGCGGATCTTCGAGACGCCATCCGGGCCGGTTGTAAGGTGCCTGTGCGGGGCCGAGGCCGCGATCGCCCGGCCTGGTCACGCGAGGCCGGTTCCGATGTCCGGCGACGTGTCGCTCGGGGCCTTCCTGCGCATGGTGCTGCATGCCGGGTCGTGCCAGCGCGGCCGGAACGACATGGGCGGAATCCGCGCGGCGGATAACGGGTGATTAGGTCACGATTACGTCACGATTCACAGCACCTTATTCGGGCTGCTATGGTCGGACGTTCGGAGCGCTGACCTGGGAGTCCGCGGCGATGCCGCTATGGTGAGACTGCGCTGCTTGCAAAGCAGGTGCTCTTCCAGCTGAGCTATAGCCCCTGACGCAACCCCGGCCTGACCTGCGCGGACGCTCCGATCAGGGGAGATCCGGCCGCCGGGCCGGGGTTGCGCAATGGTCTCCCAGCACCTTATCCTGCGATCGCACCGGTTCCCCGGTTAGCCGGGGAGCCGCACCGAGGAAGGGAACCGAGATGACCGAGACCAGCATAAGCCCGCAGCCCGGCCGGACCGAGATGGAGGCCTTCGCCAGCCTGGACACGCTCCGCTTCACCAGGCCCTGGCTCACCATGCACGCGGTCACCGGCCAGGCCACCATGGCGATCCACGCCGGCCGGCTCACCCTGCAGTTCACCAGCTCGGCCGAGGCGTCCGAGTTCGCCGCCGTCTTCGGCCAGGCCGCGGAGCTGCTGCGGGCGGCGGGACAGTGAGCCGGCTCGACCCGGCGGACCTGCCGGAGCCGACGCTGTCGGCGTGGCTCGACTGGCGCCGCTATCACCGGGAGAAGGGGCACTCGCCGCGGCACGAGCAGGCGTGCGGGGAGACCATAGCGCAAGCGCAGCGCTTCCTGGACGAGCGGCACCCGGGCGAGCAGCTGCTCACCGCGACCCGGGAGCGGCTGTCGGACTACCTGCTGTGGGCCGGCGGCCCGCCGCGCAGACCGTCGACCGGCGCCGCCCGGCACCGGGTGCTCCGGGCCTGGTACCGGTGGCTGGTCAGCGAGGAGATCATCGCGTCCAGCCCGATGGAGCGGGTCCAGGCCCCCGACCCGCACTACGCGGTCCCGGCCGTGCTGGCGGACGACGCCCTGCGGGCGCTGATCGCCGCCTGCGCGGTCCCCCGGGGCGCCCGGGCCTCGGTCCGGATGCTGCGGCTGCGCGACGAGGCGCTGATCCGGGTCCTGTGCGAGCCGGGCAGCCCGCGGGCCTCGGAGCTGGCCGGGATGGCCGACGCCGACGCCGATCTTGATTCCGATACGCTCTTCATCCGGCGGGGCAAGGGCGGTGACCCGCGCGCCGTCCCGATGTCCCCGGCCACCGCCCGGGCGCTGTCGAGGTACCGGCGGGCCCGGGACCTGGCCGGCCATGGCGGGACCGGGTCGCTGTGGGCCAGGCTGAAGGGGCCGCTGACCCGGTTCGGGGTCGGCCAGGCCGTGGCGGCGATCGCGCGGCGGGCCGGTACCGGCCACGTCCACCCGCACCAGCTGCGGCACACCGCCTACTCCGATTTCGACGAGGCCTCGGGCGGGAACACCGGCGCGGCGATGGCGCTGTTCGGGTGGAAGTCCGACGCGATGACCCGCCACTACGGGCGGGCGGCGGCCGCCGGCCGCGCGGTCCGCGCCGCCCGGGCGATGAACCGCGGCGCCCGGCTCTAGCCCGGCGCGACGATGACGGTCCGCCCGGCCGGGTACGCCCGGGCCGGGCGGCCCCGCTCGGCGAGGACCAGCACCCAGCCGTCATCGCCGGGCTCGCCCGGGCCGGCCTGGCGGGCGCTGATCCTGGCGCCCGGCGCGGCGGCGACCTCGTCCAGCGCGGGCACCTCCGCGATGAACGACCCGATCCCGGACCGGCGCACGATCAGGCCCTGCTGCTCCAGCAGCCGCAGCGCCTCCGACGCGGTCGTCTTGCTCACCTGGTACACGTCGGTGATCTCGGGCTCCGATGGCACGCGGGCGCCCGCGGCGCCGTACTCCCCGGCGAT
This sequence comes from Chloroflexota bacterium, assembly GCA_027457005.1. Lineage (GTDB taxonomy): Bacteria > Chloroflexota > Limnocylindria > Limnocylindrales > CSP1-4 > JAJYNJ01. The sequence goes on along the minus strand of DAIDTV010000005.1, from coordinate 10,992 downwards.
GATCCGGGCCCGGATCGTGGCCGCGATCTGCGCGTATCTCGGGGCGTTTCCCCGCTGCCTTGCCATGCGGACACGATAGCGGGCCGGTTCGGTCCCCTAAATCCCCGATTAGCCGGGTAAGAAGCTCCCCGGATAGCCGGGGAGCCGGGCCATAATGGCACAAGCGGCCGCGCCGGCCGCGTTCAGGCCGGATCAGGAGGCCATCTGATGGCTAGCGCATGCCACCGCCCGCGGGGTTTCTACGCACCCAGGCACGCGAAGCCGCCCCGGCTGGCGCTGCTCCTGCTCGCCGCCGCGTCGGCGATCGCCGGCCGAGCGTTCACGATCGCCCCGGCGGCCGCGTGAGGCGCCCCGGCGGGCCGGTGATGGAGCTGGTGCCGCCGGAGCTGCTGCGGCCAGGCGACACGATCGCGGTGACCGAGCACTCGGCGGTCGCCCGGGTGGCCGCGATGCCCGCGGCGTCGGCGTTCTGGGACGAGGCCGCGGCCGAGTTCGCGACCGGCTGGGACATCTACTGCGTCACCGAGGGCGGCACGCGGCTGGTGCTGCGCCGCCGGCCCGAGCAGGGGCAGTGGCGGATCAGCGCCCGGCCCGGCTGGCAGGCGCCGGCCAGCCGCCGCGGGTAGCCTCCAGGGCCACGATCCGCTTCTCGTGATCCAGGACCGCGGGGGAGATAGCGGCGACCGCCTCGCGCAGGTGCTCGATCACCTGGATCAGCCGCCCCATCCGGATCAGGAGCCCGGCGAGGCCGCCGCCGCCGATCAGGACAACGGCCAGCTCGAGCCACACCTGGGCGGTCACCGGGCGCTCGTCTTCAGTGGCTCTGGCGGTTGAGGGCGCCGTCCTGGCCCTGGGCCAGGTTCCCGGCGTTGGCGCTGGTGAACTGGGCGGTGATGACCACGGTCCAGGCCGACGCGGTGCCGATGCCGGTGTTGAGGGTCAGGTCCGGGTGGAGCGCGGCGGTGGCGGCGACGATCTTCTCGGTGAAGGTGCCCCAGACGTCCGCGTGACCGGTGTCGCGGATCATGATCGTTCCCTGGACGCAGCAGCCCAGGCCGCTGCCCAGGCGCGAGGTCAGGGCGCCGGTGCTCATCACCTGCGGGCCGGTGAGGCCGTTGGCGCGGACCCGGATCGTGACGCTGGTGGCCGCGGCGACGTTGACGTTCGCGACGGCGCGGAAGTCGTAGGCGGATCCGGCTACCGGGTCCCCGGCCGGGACGGAGAAGGTGCCGATGATCTTCTCGGCGGTCGAGCCGGAGAATGATCCGGCGGCCAGGGCGCTGAGCGCGTAGTGGCTGAACGGGGCGCCGACGAAGACGTCACCGCCGGCGGCCGGGTCGATCACCAGGGCGAGGGGACTCACGATCGCGTTGAGGGTGACGATCAGGGTCCAGGGGCCGGCCTGGCTGGCGCCGTAATAGAAGAAGATCTCGCCCTGAAGGATCTGCGTGGCGTAATAGGTGCCGCTGACGACGCCGTAGTTGACCGTCCCGGCGAGGTAGGCGTTGCCGTGGGAATCGGTCCCGGCGGCGTCGGTATTGGAGAAGATCAGGTTATTGGCGGCCGGGGTGCCATTGTACTGGAATTCGCCGGAGCTATCGACTATCCAGAATCCGCCGCGGATGGTGAGGTCGGAGAATTCGGCGGATCCGTCCTTGTTGATGGTCCAGCCGGCCGAACCTGTGACGAAATTGGGGGAATGGATGGCCGGGTATGCGAGGGAGCCGCCTCCGCCGATGATCGGATTGTTGAATCCGCCCATTACCGGATCTCCTTGGTGCCGCTGAGGACCAGGGTGGCGCTGGCGCCGGCGTCGCCGCCGGACCAGACCGCCCAGATGTAGGGCTGCTGGGTGGCGTTGATGTCGTATCCGGTGACCCGGTCGGTGGAGTCGCCGGTCGAGCCGGACAGGGTGCCGTCGACGAAGTTCTGCTGGGCGGCGGCGCTGCCGATGTAGATCCGGCACTGCGCCTCTTTGACGTTGGTGGCGGCGCTGACGCTGGCCAGGGTGGGCAGCCAGTGCTCCCCGGCCGACAGCGGCTTCATCCGGATCGTGCCGTCGCCGCTGGCGTCGAGGGTGACGCTGGCGCTCTCGTTAAGCGGGGCCCGGGCCGCCGGCATGGGCGGCTGGCTCCCTCCGGACGCAGGACAGCACCGTGACCCGGGTGGGGTAGGTCGCCGCGGCCGCCCACAGCTCGCTGGTGATCGAGGGCAGGCTGATCTCCACATCGTGCGGGATCACGCCGCCGTTCGGGCTGGCCAGCGTCGCGTCGGCGGTGTTGGCGGGGGCCTGGCCGTCGCCCCTGGTCTCGGTGAGGACGACGTCGTTGGTGCGGGCGATGACGATCGCGTATTCCCGGTGCGGGTCGGGCCGGAGCAGCTGCTTGACGGGCTCGTCGGCGGTCAGCACGACGGTGCGCGGCAGCAGGTGCGCCAGCTGGTGCCGGGCCGCCGGCCCTGGCGCCATGCCGGGCGCGGCGCTGGCGATGTGGACGCGGATCGGCGCGTAGTCCTCGCTCATTCGATTGCTCCGGCGATCTTGGTGGCTATCGGGACGGCGCGGGTCAGCTTGGCGACGCCGACCGCCAGCAGGATCAGGCCGGCCAGGACCTCCCCGGCCCGGATCCAGGTGTTCGCCCGGCCGAGCCGGGAGAAGAAATCGCCGATCGCGGCCAGGCCGGACAGGGGACTGGGGATGCTGACCGGTCCCTTGGCGGCGGCCGCCTGGTTAGCCAGGGTGGGCTTTGTTCCGGGGGCCAGCCCGGCCTGCGTGTCGATCCAGTTATTGGCGTCGGCCTGGCTCAAAAATGGCCCGGCCGCGACGGTCCCCCCTGCGCCCGCAGTGCCGTACGCGGTCGCGGCGGTCCTGTCCGCCGCCTGGATCGCGACATAGGCCTGCTGCCCCGGGTCCCTGGGGAGGCCGGAATTGCGCTGGATCACCCACCAGTTCACGACAGCCACCAGTGCCTGGTGACGACGAGTCCCAGTGATACGGCGAGCACGATCGCCGGGATGAGGATCGCCTGCCATGCGTGCATCGGGGCCTCCTAATAGCCGTTGTTGGCCTGCTCGAATGCCCAGGCCGCGCTCGGGTTCCCGTAGGCGCTGGCGATGTAGTCGATTCCCCAGCCTATCTGCGCGGACGGATCCGAGGTCCCGCCTTTGTCCGGCGGCCATCCTGCCATGGGCATCTTGGAATAGGGCCGGGCCTGCGGGACGCCGTAGGCGAAGACCGCGGAATTGGCGTTGTCGCCGCCGGCGCCGGTCCTGCGGGTGTCGGCCGTCTGGGACCATCCGGATTCCCGGTTCCACAGGGCTACCCAGTCCGACCATTGCTGCCCGGTGATCCAGTCGGGGTGCTGGCCGCTGGCCATCAGCTTGGCCAGGGCCTGGTTCTGGCCGGGGCTGCCGCCCGCTCCCGCGGGTCCCTGATAGCCGGCGGCCGGTCCGGTCCCCGCGGTGCCGCCGGCGATCGGGTAGGCCTGGGCTGCGGCCGACGGCGCCTTGCCGCTGACCAGGACCCTGGTGGCGGCCAGCAGGTTCTTGCCGGTCAGGCCGGCGTAGATCAGCAGGACGCCGGCGCCGATCGCGGCGAGGGCGACCCCGTCGATCTTCTCCGCGGCCATGGGCGCCCTCTCAGAAGTGGAACTTGAATGGCTTCACCGGGCGGGTCGCTTTCTTGTACGCCTTCCTGGTCCGCGCCGCGGCCCTGGCGGCCCGGCTCGACCCGCGCGTTCGGGGCGCGGAGGCCCCGAATAGCCATCCGGCCGCCTCGCGCGCCCTCTTTGCCCTGGCCACCGGCTACCGCCTGACGCCGGGCCCGCGCAGGACGGTGGCCGCGAGGTTGCCGGCCAGCCGGCCGCCGACGACGCCTGACAGGATGAGGTAGCCCGCGATGATGCCCCAGGCCATCACCTCGGGCATCGTGAGGTCGCCGAGCGTCTTGTCCTTGCTGCCGATCACCATCGCCAGCGGCCCGCGGATCGGGGTCAGCCAGAGCCGTGCGGGCGCCGGGAGCCCGTTCAGGGTCTCCCGTACCTCATCGGCCGGGGACAGGTCCCCGGGGCGCCCGGGGCCGCCGGGGGCGCGCGCGGCGCCCATCAGCCGGCCTGGGCTTCCACCAGGCCCGCGGGGGCGGACTGGACGACGGACAGGCCGGCCTGCGGCGGGGCGGCGGCCGGGGCGTAGGACTGCGGCGTGACCTGGATCTGGCCGTTGGCCTCGCTGGCCATCCAGGCGTGCCGGTAGCTCAGCTGCTCGAGCAGGACCGCGCCGCCGCCGATGATCGCCACGTTGAGATCCTGGGCGAGCAGGGTCAGCGCGGCCACGGAGATGATCGAGGTCCATTCGGCCTTGCGGATCGCGGCGCCCATGTTGCCGTCCCGGGCGCCGGTGGCGTGGACGTCGGCGACCGGGCCGATCTTCTGGGTGAAGATCGCGTACACGATGCCGGCGGCGGCGGCCGCCATGATGATCGAGTTCTCCCCGGACAGCCGGGGCTTGAAGCTGAAACCCATTCCCGCTCACCCCTTCAGGTGGTCTTGTAGGTCGCGGTCGCCGCGGTGACCCCGGATCGCATCGGCTCGGCGCGGATCCTGACCGAGTACTCGGTCTTCGGCTTCAGGCCGGTCGCGGTGAACGAGGTGCCGGTGACCGTGCTGGTCCTGGCGCCGGCGCCGGAGTGCTCCTGGTTGACGATCTGGTAGCCGGTCGCGCCGGCCGCGGGCGCCCAGGTGATCGCCGCGGACGCCGGGCCGGCCTTGACGCTGATCCCGGTCACCGGGTTGGCCGCGTAGGACTGGCCGCCGGTCTTGGCGCCGGAGACGTTGATCGAGGGCGGGTAGCCGCCGGCGCCGTGGACCGGGACCTGGCCGGCGACCGCGATCGCGTCGTTGATGACCTGCTCCTGCGCGGCGGTGACCGGCGCGCCGGAGATGTAGGCGCCCAGCGCGTCGGTGACGGTCCCGGCGTCCAGCCCGGAGACCGCGGTGAGCTGCTGGATCGCGTAGGCGGTCCACTGCGAGTCGGTGCTGAACGGCGGCCCGGGCACGCCGCCGCCGGCGCCGCCGCCGGCGCCGCCGCCGCCGCCCAGGCCGGCCGAGCCCTCGTTGCCGTAGGTGAGCCCGCTCGAGCTGTCCATCGAGTAGGGGTCGTTCGGGTTGTTGTAGCTGCCGTCCCAGGGGAATGAGTTGGCCGCGGTGCCCAGGCCGCTCATCCCGCCGTAGGGCGAAAGGCTCGCGCCGGTCGCCTCGTCGCCGTAGGTCACGCCGGTGGCCGGGTCGGTGCTGTAGGGGTCGGCCGGGTTGCCGGTGGTCCCGTCGGGCGGGTACTGGCCCGGGGCGGCCGCCGCCGGGGCGGGGGCGGCGGCCGCGGACTGGCTGCGGTGCCGGTAGATCAGGTAGCCGGTGATGGCCAGCCCGATCGCCGCCGCGGTCTTCGGGACGCGGCCGCCGCCGGGGACCTTGACCTTGCCGCTGAGGGCGCCCATCACCACCACCCGCTGCCGGCGCGGGCCTCGGCCAGCGGGGCCGCGAGCGTCGCCGGCTCGGGCGGCGGCGAGTAGGCGGTCGGGTCGTTGTAGGCCAGGTTCGCCGCGTGCAGGTCCGACACCCACGGCTCGGGGCCCTGCACCGCGTCGGTCGGGGTGAATGAGCCCTGGGCCTGCGGGACGATGAACGGCCGCTCGGCCGGGTCGAGATAGCTCATCGGCTGGCCGCCGGCGGCGTCGTGCGGGCCGGGATAGGAGTCGCGCCAGCGGTGCCCGGCCCCGAATCCGTAGCCGTTCGCCCGGTCATAGCCCTGGATCGCGTCCTTGGACAGGTAGCCCATGGAGCGCTGCGGGCCGGCCAGCGGCGCCTGGCCGGTGTGGCCGCCCGGGTCGTTCGATTCCCAGTGGTCGGCGCTCTGCTGGGCGACGCCGTCGGCCAGGACCCGCAGCAGCCTGGCGGGCATCCCGAAGTCCTCCGCGTGGATCGCGCGGCTGTTCTCGTGCAGGGTGTCGATCTCGGCCGCGATCTCCTGGTTCCAGGGCCGGTAGGAGCCGGCCCAGCCGGGCCGGGGCGCGGCATGGGTGCGGACGTTGCCAGGCCCGTACCCGGGCGACCGGTACGGGTCGTCCAGGGTGCCCGGCAGGCCCCAGGTGCCCTCCAGGATGTCCACCCCGGGCGGCGGCGGCGGCGGTCCCTCGGCCGTGAAGCCGGTCAGGGTCGACGGGCTGGCGCCCCAGTCGACCGGCGAGCTGGCCGGGCGGCGGATCGCCTGCGTCGATTCGAGCGCGGCCGCGCCCTCCTGGCCCGCTGCCACGCCGGAGGCGTAGCCGCGGGATGACACCCGGGCGTAAAGGGACGGCATCGCTCACCGCCCGATCGCGGTCGCCTCGGTGCCGGAGACGAACTGCTGCGCCCCGCCGAACGCCTTGGCCAGGCCCGCTCCCTGCGTCCCGGCCAGGTACACCGCGCCGAGCATGATCAGCCCGGCCAGCCACGCCTGCGCCAGCTTCACTTCGTCACCTTTTTTCCGTATCCGAGTGCCGCGGTCACGTTCGCCAGCGGCGTCGGCGCGTTGCCGAGCGGCACGATCAGGACCGTGGCGACCAGCAGCCAGGCCAGCCCGGTGGCGAAGCCCGGGGAGATCTTCTCCAGGCCCGCCAGGGACAGGGCCAGCAGGCCCGTGGCCGGGATCAGCCGCCAGTTGAAGGCGATCTTCTGCCCCTCCATGGGGGCGAAGATCAGCTCGTTGGCGGCGGTGATCCCGCCCGCGATCAGGACGGGCCCGGTGCTTGCGGCCACCGGGCTATCCCTGCTGGTCGGTTCCGGGCGCCGGGGCCGGCGGCGCGGCGAGCGCCGCCTCGAGCTCGGCGATCCGGGCGTCCTTCTCGTCCGGCTCCGGGACCGCCGGGGGGGGCTCGGGCGGCGCGGCAGGGTCGACGGTCCGCAGGAACGCGGCGTGGTCGGCGACGGCCTGGCGCATCTCCTCGCGGTTGGTCTGGTCGACGCCGGGAACGTGGTCGACCAGGTGCGCGAGCACGTCGGTGATGTACATCTACAGCGCCGGGAGCTTGGACAGGCCCGGCAGGCTCCGGACCTTGTCGGCCAGGACCACGCCGGCCAGGAACGCCAGCATGAGGGGCAGGTACTTCTTCACGGTTTGCTTCCTCTCTCCGATCCGATAGCTGCCTATCCGATCCGATAGCGCCGCTGGTCAGGCGACGATCTGGCTGAAGTCGTTGTTCCGGGGAACGATGTAGTTCTCCGTTATGTACAGGGTGCCCGCGTTGCCGTAGGAGCCACGCAGCTTGAACGTGTTGCCGGTCTTGGTCCGCTGGTAGCGGCGCCGGGCCTCATCGCCGGGGGAGACCGAGACGTCCTGGGTGTACCACAGGACGAAGATGCCGTTCTCCGGGCCGTTGGCCGCGTCGGGCGTGGCCGAGGTGAACGCGAAGGCCCGCTGCATCTTGTCCTGCCAGGTCTTCTTGTACAGGTTGCGGACCCGGCTGGTGCCGAGCGTGAGCTCCTGCGGGTCCGGCCAGTCCGAGGTGCCGTTGGCGCGGGTGCCGGCGGACCGGATCAGCTTGAAGATGACGTTCCGGTAGCCGTTGCCGATGCCGTTGGTGAGCAGGGTGGAGTGGGTGCCGGACGGGATCCCGGTGTCGTCCTCCTGCTTCCAGTACTGCAGGGTGCCCGGGCGGGGCGGGGCGGAGGCGATCGGGCGCCCGGCCAGGGCCATCGCGGCGACCGGCTCAGTGTAGGAGTCCTGGGTGCACTTGATCTCGACGGCGGGCAGGTTCAGCGGCGCCTGGCCGTAGACGACCGAGCTCTGCTCCAGGGTCAGCGAGACGCGGTAGATCGAGTTCTCGGACCTGTTCTCGACCGCCCCGAGGGAGTCGGCGGCGCTGATCTCCAGCGGCAGGTACAGCGTGAAGTGGGCGCTGCCGGCGTTGGTCGCCGATCCGGTGGTGGTCGAGTAGTTGTAATCGTTCCTCGGGTCGCCGAGATTGAAATAGGCGCCGTACTTGTTGGCCATGGCCCAGTCGTAGCCATTGAACGGGCCGAAGATCTGCTCCCCGCCGGTGTCCCGGAATAGCACGGTGTTGATCATCGTGAACGGGGCGCCGGAGCCGGCCGAGGCGTCGCCGTTGAAGGTGACGGTGTTGGTGTTGGCGGTCGCGACGGCGTTGACGTCGAACCACAGGCCGCGGGTCCAGCCGTCCGGGGCCACCTGCACGTCGGGGAACTGGACGGTGCCGGCGGACATGGTCTTGGTCTGGTCGTAGTCGTTGAGGTTCTCGGTGCCGAGCACCCCGACCGGGAACGGCCATGGGACCGCGGGCGGCGCTGCGGGGGCCGGGGACTGGCCCTGGGCGTGCTGGACAGGCGCCGGAGCCTGACCCTGAGCGACCATCGGTGTCTCCTATCTGGCGTAGCCGAGCGCGATCGGCATGTCGAGGCGCCCTTCCATGGCGGCGATCTGCCGGCCGATGTCCTCGGCCCGCAGGCGGGGGATGACCTCCAGGCCGCCGTGCTTGTATTCGCGGTCGCTGAGCCCGAGCTTGGACTGCTGGCGCTGCCAGCGGAGCACCGACTCGGCCTCGCAGATCGTCATCGCGGCCTGCCCGATCCGCAGGAACGCGAACCAGCTCTCGCTGTTGCGCTGATGCCAGACGGCGGTCGCCTTGTCCGGGTAGAGGTCGCCGTCGGACTCGCCGGTGGCCAGCGATACCGCGATCCAGGCGCCGGCCGGGGCACCGGCGGCCTTGTGCAGGTTGTGGGTGTCGGCGATCCGGCCGGCGGCGTCGGAATGGGCCGGCCGGATGGAGCCGGTCAGGATGTTGCCCTCGTCGTCGACGGTCAGGTCATCGCTGGCACGGGCGTACTTGCAGCCCATGTCGTGCCTGGCCAGCACCGGAACGCCCAACGGCCCTCCCCGGAAGGGATAAGCACGGAGGGAGCCGGGCAAGCGCTGTCACGGAGGCCGAGACCACCCTGCTCGCGCGGCTCCTCCGTGACAAGCCGCAGTCTAATCACATCGGCGCGGGAATGGCGAGTTCCGGCGAGTAGGCGTCGACGACGCACCACTGCGGCCCGGATCTGCGGATGTACAGCCAGGAGAAGGGATCGAGCCGCAGCGTCTCGCGTTCTATGGCGGCGGCGTCTATTCCGCAGGCGATCTCCGAATAGCGCTGCCGATTGCGCTGCTCGCCGTCTTTCGCCAGGAACATATGCTCGGCTGAATTGAAAAAGAATCCCGGAATCGAGATGCCCTGGGTTCCGGATGGCTTCTGCGATTCGAACCACAGGCCATGCCCGGCGATCGAATCGCGGGTCACGACCGCGATCAGCTGGGTGCGCATGTTCAGCTCGGCCAGCAGCCCGTAGAGCTCGTTCGCGACCGTGATCGAGGGCGTCCGCTTGCGGTTGTGGATGATCGCCTTCTTGAACTCGCGCTCCAGGAGCGCGTTGTCCCACTCGGTGTCGGACAGCGTCTGGCGCGGCCACAGGGTATAGCCGGCCGGATTCCACTGGGTGAGCCTGCGCTGCGGCGGCCAGCCAGGCGTCTCCTGGAAGCCGAGCCGCTTCGTCCAGGCGGCCACGACCCGGTCCCGGTGCTTCATGTTCAGCACGACTGGCCGGATCTCCGGGTAGGCCGAGATGACGTGCTCGAGCAGCGCGAACGACAGGGTGCTCTTGCCGGAGATCTGGGTCGGGCCGAACACCGCCAAGTGATGGCCCGGGCGGTAGTCGAAATGCCGCGCCCGGAAGGTATCGAGATCGTAATGCTCGGGCATTGCCATCGGCCATCCGCTGGAGGATCACCCGGATTTCCCTGAGCGCTTTGAGGATCCTGGTGAGCAATCGCGCCTCGTCGCTCATGTAATCGTCATCGTTGGCGCCCATCAGTCACCCCGCAGGAGGTCGATCGCGTGCACGCAGAAGTGCAGGAAAAGGAAGATGGTGTGGTGGCAGCAGACCGGGCACCACAGGCGCCTAGGGCGCGTTCTGCGCGGCATCGGCGGCCTCCTGCAGCTGCTGAGCGGCCGCGGTCAGCGATTCCATGAACTCGCCCATCTGGGCCTCGTTGCGCCTGGCCAGCTCGGCGACCGGCGGCATCTCGAGTTCGGACAGGCTGGCGTCGCCCTTCCACACCGCGGCGGAGTGGAACACGAACGGCAGGCCGAGCGCGCCCACGGTCAGCACCCAGGACAGGTCCCCGCCGGCCATCTTCTCGGCCAGCCGCCGCGCCCGGGAGTTGTGCTTGGCGGCCTCGTTCAGCGCGGCCGCGAGCCGGTACTTGTGCTGGCTGAAGACGAACGCCTGGGCCGATACCCGGTCCCCGGCGTCCCTCGGCAGGCCGATCTTGCCGACGCGGAGCTTGCCGAGGGGCAGCTTCCCGGCGGCGGTCATGATCAGCCAGATGCCATCGGCGGCCTCGGCCAGGTCCTTGGTGTAGTCGCCGTCGGCGACGGCGTTGCCCTCGATCGCCGCGTGGCCGGCGGGATGGTCGTCGACCCGGGCCCGGTCGGGCGCGTCCTTGCTGGGGCGCCCGGCGGCGGTCCTGCGGACGCTGCCGTCGTTGCGGTACCCGAACCTGGCGATCGGCGCCCCGTCGTCGCCGCGGCCGAACGGCGCCTCCGGATCGAGTTCGGGCGGGGCCTGCGGATCGCTTCGGGGCTTCGCCGGGGCGCTCATCGCGGCGGCGAAGGCCTCGTCGAGTTCCCTGGCCTTCGGGTCGGCCTCGGTGATGGTCACGCCGCCGCCTTCCTGAGCGCCCGGGCGGATACGAACAGGGCGGCCGCGGCGATCGCGATCGCGGCGATCGCGATCGCGAGGGCGGCCAGGACCGAGGCCCCGATCCTGGCCGCGGCCGATTTGATCTGCGCGGTTACCTTCTCCCGCGTCCTGTTCCCGGTCAGCGTCATCACAGCTCCTTCAGTGCCCGCAACCACATCGGGATTATCTCGCCGGGCCGGTATCTCGCGCCCTCCCGGGCGGGGGG
>DAIDTV010000004.1 GCA_027457005.1 Chloroflexota bacterium | reverse complement strand
GGACCTGGGCGATCCCATGGCCCATCATCCCGGCACCGGCGACGAACGTGCGCTGGATCGACATGCCCGACAGAGTACGCCCCGCGGTTCAGGCGCGAGGTGGCCCGCCGGCCAGCGAGGCAAGCAGGAGAGCCGCCGCCGCGTAGGGATCGAGCCGGTGGTCGGCCACGGCGCGCAGGGTCGACTCGGTGGTCGGCCCGGCTGCGGTTCTGTGGAGTCGATCCCGGAGCCGCTCCGCGACGATCTCCCAGACCTGCGCTTCGGCACGGGCGAGGCGCGCGGCGTCGGCCAGCCCGTCGCGACCGGCCGCTCGATGACGATCCAGCGCCGCGAGAAGCGCCGGGACACCCTCGCCGGTCGAGGCGGTGGTGACCAGCACGTCGGGCCGCTTCGGACGAGGGTGGTCAGCCGCCTCGCCCCCGGCGCCGGGAGCGGGACGGGGGCTCGCGGAGGCCGTCAGCATCGCCCGCAGCTGGGCGGCCGTCCGCTGGGCACCCGGTCGGTCGCCCTTGTTGACGACCACGATGTCGGCCACCTCGAGGAGCCCCGCCTTGATGGCCTGGACCTCGTCGCACATGTCGGGCGCCTCCAGGACGACGGTTGTGGCGGCCGTCCGGGCGACCTCCACCTCGCTCTGGCCCGTGCCGACGGTCTCCAGGAGGACGAGGTCGAACCCGGCCGCATCGAGCACCGTGGCGGCGGCCGTGCTGGTCGCGGCCAGGCCGCCCGCGTGCCCGCGCGAGGCCATGCTCCGAATGAAGACCCCGTCGTCGGATGCGTAGGCCTGCATCCGGACGCGGTCGCCGAGGAGGGCACCCCCGGTTATCGGCGAGGATGGGTCCACGGCGACCACGGCGACCGCGCGGCCGGCCAGGCGCGCCTCGGCGATCAGCGCGGCGACGAGCGTGCTCTTGCCCGCGCCGGGCGCCCCGGTGATCCCGACCAGGTGAGCCCGGCCTGTCCCAGGGTAGAGGCGCCGGAGCGCGACCTCCGCGGTCGCGGTCCGGTTCTCGACCGCGGTGAGAAGTCGCGCCAGCGCCCGGCGGTCGCCGGCGACGGCGGCGTCCGCGAGCTCGGCCGCCCGGACCCCGGCCTCGCTCACCCCTCGGGCTGCCGGACATGGGTCCGGAAGTAGGCCGCAACCTCCGCGATGGTCGTGCCCGGTCCGAAGACCGCGGCGACGCCCGCCTCGCGGAGGGCCGGGATGTCGTCGTCGGGGATGATCCCGCCAGCCGTCACCAGGACGTCGTCGAGGCCGCGCTCGCGCAGCAGTCGGGTCACCCTCGGCAGCAGGGTCATGTGGGCACCCGACAGGATGGACAGGCCCACGACGTCGACGTCCTCCTGGAGGGCAGTCGTCGCGATCATCTCGGGGGTCTGGCGGAGGCCCGTATAGACGACCTCGAACCCCTCATCGCGCAGGCCCCGGGCCAGCACCTTCGCGCCCCGGTCGTGGCCGTCCAGGCCGGGCTTCGCGATCAGGACCTTGATCGGCCGTTCGCTCATGGGTTGCTCCTCTGTCACGCGGCCGCTGCGTCAGGCGCCCGGCGCCCGCCGCCCGACGTGGGCAAAGAACTCGGCCCGCGTCTTCTCGTTTGTCCGGAAGAGGCCCAGGACATGGCTCGTCGTCATGACCGTGCCCGGCTTGCGGACCCCGCGCATGCCCGTGCACAGGTGGGTCGCCTCGATGACGACCCCGGTGCCATTGGGACCCAGGCGCGCCTGGAGGAAGTCGGCCACCTGCTGCGTCAGGCGCTCCTGGACCTGTAACCGGCGGGCGTACATCTCCACGATCCGCGGGATCTTGGAGAGTCCGATGACGCGGCCCCGCGGGATGTAGGCGACCGCGGCAGTCCCGAAGAATGGCAGGAGATGGTGCTCGCAGAGCGAGTAGAACGGGATCTCCTTGACGACCACCATCTCGCTGTAGTCCCCGTCGAAGATGGCGCCGTTGATGAGCCGGGCGGGATCCACGTGGTAGCCGGCGGTAAGCTCGGCGTACATCCGGTGCACGCGCCGGGGCGTCGCGGCAAGGCCGGGACGATCGGGGTCCTCGCCGATCTCGGTCAGGATCTGCCGGACGGCGGCCTCGACCGCGAACGCGTCGCCCTCGAGCGGGGGCACCTGCCCGTCCGGTCCCGCCGGTCGACCTTCGATGACCTCGGCCGGGGTGGGTTCACCCAGCTCGACCGGTTCGGCCCCGTCCTCGCCGATCTCGTTCTCGATCTCGGTGACGAGGGCGCGGACGTGCCGTGGCAGCCGTTCCACCGGGTCAGCGGCCGTCGTTCTCCGGCGGCCCCTACGCGGCGTCATCGGCATGGTTGCCGTCGCGACGCGCCTCTCGCCGGACTGCTCGCACGCCCTCGCCGAACATCCTGCCCAGCTGGGGCAGCGTCTTGGGACCGCGCCACACGAAGACCGCGATCAGGATCACGACGAGGAGCAGGCCGATGTCCACGGCGACATGGTACGCCGGGCGCGGGCCGGCACTGCGCCGGGGGCCGGCCGACTCGGCTGGGGGCAGGCACGGCCGGCTGCCGGCGCGACGGGCGACGTCATGGCACGGCTGCTGCCGGCTTGGAGGCCGGCGGCACACGGCTGCTGCTGGCTCGGGGGCCGGCGGCAGGCACGCCCCGCGGCTGGCACGCCCCGCGGCAGGCGAGGCCGCGGCAGGCCCGGGCCGCCGGCCGGCACGGCCACCTGCCGGCTGCCGGCGCCCTGCTGCAGGACGGCGGTCAGCGGTCCCGGAGCAGCGCCCCGTACGTCTCGGGTCGCCGGCCCCGCAGGTACGACCCGAAACCACCCGACGCCGCGACCGCGGCATCGCGCAGTTCGGCCACGACCAGGCGCGGGCGGAGGTAGCCGGCGCGGACGACCGACCCGTCGGGGCCCGCGATGCCGCTCTCCCCGAAGAAGACCAAATCCGGCCGACGATCCGCGGTGTTGGCCAGCGCCACGTACACGTTGTTCTCGATCGCGCGCCCGACGAGGTTCGCGGCCTGCTGCGCCCGGAACGGCTCCATGTCGGCCGAGGGGACGGCAATCACCTGTGCTCCACCCAGCGCCAGGAGGCGTGCCACCTCCGGGTACTCGACATCCATGCAGATGCACGCACCGATCCGCAGGGCAGGTCCCGCATCCCGGAGCTGCAGGTCGAAGACGGGGTACGCGTCGCCCGGGGCGAAGGCGTCGAACTCCCCACCGTACAGGTGGGTCTTGCGGTACACGCCGGCCAGCCGGCCGTCACGGTCGACCACCAGGGCCGAGTTGAACGGCCGGCCCGGATCGGCCGGGTTGGTCTCGATGAAACCGGCGACGAGGGCGACCCCCGACCGGGCGGCAAGCTCCCGGCGCGCGCGCGGCCCGATGCCGTCGGCGGACTCGGCGCGGTACCGCGGGTGGGACCCCAGCGCGTACCCCTGCAGGAAGCACTCCGGGAACACCACCAGGGAAGCGCCACGAGCGGCGGCACGGCCCAGGACGCGCCTCGCGAGCGCCAGGTTCGCGCCGGGGTCGCCGACGCGGGCGCCCAGCTGCGCCACCCCCACCTGCAGGCCGTCCAGGTCGGCGCGAGCCGTCGGTCCCTCACTCCCGCCCGTGGCCGACCTCCTCGGGCTCCTCGTACCACTTGACCTTGTCGCCCACGCCAGCCCGGATCTTCCAGCGCGTCGCCTTCCGGCCCGCGTCGATCGCGGCCCGCAGCGCGGCCAGCTGGTGCAGCACATCGTGGTGCGGCGGGCGCCCGAAGTCGAGCTCCGCCGGCCGCAGGTCCACCCTGACGAAGTCCTCCAGCTTGGCGATGTTCCCGGTGACCGTCCGCCACCAGCCCCAGTCGTTCGAGGTGAGCTCGACGATGCGCGGGACGTTGATCGTGTCGCGATCGTGCTCGCCCAAGGGGTAGTCCGCGAGCAGCGCAAGCGCGTCCACCACGTCCTTGCGGTTGATCTGCACGATCTGCAGCTTGGAGAGGAGCAGCTCCGTCAGCGGCAGCGTGGGCCGGTCCACCTCCAGCCGCGGGCCGAACTCGATCCGGTGGCACATCTCCAGGCGGTCGACCAGCACGTCCACCGGCCGGTTGTGCGCCGGGTCCACGAAGTACAGCTGCTTGTGTCCGTACAGCGCGTTGTACTGCCGGTCCCCCACGTAGCCCTCGCGGGACAGCAGCTCCGACACGGCCTTGCGGTCCCTGCTGCGGGTCGCGATGTCGATGTCCTTCCGGGCGCGGCCCACCCGTGCGGTCCATCCGGGCATCCGGGCGTGGAACGCGAGCCCGCCCATCAGCCGGACCACGAGGCCCTCGCGCTCGCACAGGGCTACCACCCGGAGCGCCTCGTCGAGCGGGTCGTCCAGCGTGCGTACCTGGCCGGCCGCGATGGGCTCGCCGGCGGCCGTCATGCGAAATGCGCAGTCATCGGGGATTTGTCATGCGAATTGCGTCACCGAGGGGACGGCAGTGCAGGGCGACACGGTGGCGGCGAGTATACTCGCGCCGCGTCCGGGCCCCGGGCGTGCGCCGGTCGCCCTGGCGGGCGGCGGCGATGGCAGGCGGCGACCGCGGCGGGGAGGTCACCGTGGCGGTCGCAGAGGCAAGAGGAGGCCCTGCGTCCCATGGCTGCCGGCACCTCGGGTAAGACGCTGTTCACGCGCCAGTCATCCGGACTGGTCCGCGAGGTGAGCGTCGTCAACGCGCTGTTCTTCAACACGGCGGCGTTCATCGGCGTCGGTCTGGGCTGGTACCCGGTCTTCTACGCGTTACCCGGCATCGCGGTCGGCACCCTGGGCGCGTTCACCACGTACGGCGTGGCCGCGATCATCGTGGGCGTCTTCTGCGTGGTGCTCGCCCTGATCTTCGCCTCGCTGACCAGCGTGATGCCGCGGTCCGGCGGCGATTACGTCTTCACCAGCCGGATCGTCCCGAGGGTGGGACCGTTCATCGGCTGGCTGGAGAGCTGGACGCTGGCGTTCGCGTCGCTCGGGATCATCGCCTTCGAGGTCCCGATCGTGGTCCGGAACCTGCAGATCACGGCGCGGATCATCGGGATCGGCACCGGGAGCAGCTTCTTCTCCGGCGCGAACAGCTGGTTCACCGACTCCACCGGCGCCGTGACCGGCGTGCCCGGCTTCATCGCCGCGCTGATCGTGCTGGCGCTGGTCGCGCTGGTGGTCTTCCAGCCGACCCGGCGCTTCCACCGGATCATCACCAGCCTGGCGATCCTCAGCCTGATCGCGGGCGTCGTGATGTTCGTGCTGGGGCTCGTCGCCATCGACCCCACCACGTTCGCGAACAACCTGCCGAAGTACACCGGCGGCGTGACCGTCGACCAGCTCGCGGCCGCGGCGAACAAGGCCGGGCTGCTGACCCCGAACGGCGGCGTGGACTTCACCCCGGCCGTATTCATGCTGATGGCGTCGGTGCTGCTGTTCCAGTACATCGGGTTCCAGTACTCCGCGTACATCGCCGGCGAGGTGCGCGGCAACGTCCGCCGGACCGTGCTGATCGCCCTCCTGGGCGCGCTGGTGATCGGCGTGCTGATGAACTCCGTGTACACCGACTTCATCGCCGGTCGGCTCGGAATCAACGGCCAGGTCGGATGGGGCGGTGCGTTCTGGGGCTACATCTCCAGCCCGGCCCTGCCCATGGGCCAGCCGGCCTCGATGCCGCTGGCGGGCGCCGTCGCGAACCCCGGCCTGTGGCCGCTGTGGACGATCGTCAGCCTCGCCGTGACACTGTTCCCGTTCCTGCTGTGCCCCGTGTACATCATCTTCCTGAGCCGCATGCAGCTGGCGTGGAGCCTCGATCGGCAGGTGCCGGAGTGGTTCGGGGCGGTCTCCGAGCGCCTGCACGCGCCGGCCAACGCGATCCTCGCGGCGCTGGTGGTGGCGGCCCTCTTCGCGCTTTGCCAGAACTTCCCGATCCTGGGTCCGCTCGCGGCATCCAGCGACGGGAAGCTCAACCTGATCTCCACGGCGTGGTTCAGCATCTTCGCGTCCGGCCTGACCTGGGTCATGCCCGGGATCAACGCGCTGCTCGCCCGGTACACGCGCCCCGACCTCGTCAAGGACGCGCCCTGGGCCGGAGCGCTCCCGGTGCTGGGCGTCATCTGGCTGGTGTTCGCGTTCGTGCTCTACTGGTTCGCGGGCATCGTGCCGGTGTGGAACGCCCTGACGGCCCCGAAAGCCACTCCGCTCGCGTACCTCAACTCCACGGGCGTGTCGTTCGTGGTCGCGCTGATCCTGATCGGTGCGGTGATCTACCTGTTCCAGGCCATCCGCAACCGGGCGGCGGGCATCGAGACGTCGCTCATGTACCAGGAACTCCCGCCCGACTGATCGGGCCGCAACCCGGCACCGGGCGGTGGGCCTGATCCCGCCGCCCGGGGTCACCTCCGCGGGCACGGTGGCGCCGGCCCGCCCACACCCGGTGCGACGGCGACGACCCCGCCGCACCGGCGCAACCGGTCGTCGGGGAGACCGATGGCGAAGCCCTTCCGCCTGTACGTCTGCAGCGACATCCACGCCTCGGAGCGCGCGTGGCGCAAGTTCCTCAACGCGATGCGGGCGAACGTCTACAGGGTGGATGCCGCCGTCATCGCGGGCGACCTCACCGGCAAGGCGCTGGTCGCGGTCGTGAAGGGCGAGGACGGCGGCGAGGCCTGGACCGCGAGCGTGCTCGGGCAGCGCCGCGTGGCACGCACCGAGAAGGAGCTCGCGGACCTGGAGCGCTCGATCGCCGATCTCGGTTACTACGCGGTCCGCGTCACGGCCGAGGAGCGAGCGGCGATGGAGGCGGACCCGGCCCTGGTGCGCCGGCACTTCGAGGAGAAGATCACGGGTCGCGTCCGCGAGTGGATGGACCTCGCCGCCGAGCGTCTCGAGGGTTCGGGTGTGCCGGTGTACCTGATGCCCGGCAACGACGACGACTTCGAGATCGACCCGGTCCTCGAGACGTCCACCTACTGCCGCAACGTCAACGAGCAGGTGGTCGAGCTGACGCCCTGGCACCAGCTGGTGAGCATGGGCTGGTCCTCGCCGACGCCGTGGTCCACCCCGCGCGAGCTGCCCGAGGAGGAGTTCCTCGACCGCCTGTCCGGGCTGCTCAAAGGGGTCCGCGACCCCCGCCGGACGATCATCATGACCCACGTGCCGCCGTTCGATTCCGGGCTCGACACCGCCCCGCTCCTGTCGCCGGACCTGCGCCCCACCATCAGCGCCGGCGACGTGCTGCGCGGGCCGGTCGGGTCCACCGGCGTGCGGCGCGCGATCGAAACGTTCAAGCCGGTGCTCGGGGTCCACGGCCACATCCACGAGTCGGGCGGCGAGCGGAAGATCGGCGAGACCCTGTGCGTCAACGCCGGTTCCGAGGCGAACCACGGGATCCTGCGCGGCTTCCTGATCGACCTCGACGCGAACGGCGTCCAGCGCACCCTGCGGGTGGAGGGCTGACGGTGGTGGGCCGCTGCCGCCGACGGGCGAGCGCGCAGGCGCGTCCCGGGAGGCGCGGTCGGTGACCAGGCGCGTCCGGGTGGCGGGCGTCCAGCTGGCGATGGGCGAGGATCGTGCCGCGAACCTCACCCACGCTCTCGCCGCGGTCGAGGAGGCGGCGCGCCGGGGCGCGTCCCTGGTGGTGCTGCCCGAGCTGTTCACGGGCCGGTACTTCCCGCAGTACCCGGCACGCGCCGAGTTCCTCGGCTGGGCCGAGCCGATCCCCGGTCCCACCACGGAGGCCCTGGCGGCCGCCGCGCGGCGCCTGGGCATCACCCTGGTCGGGTCCGTCTACGAACGCGCCATGCCCGGCCTCAACTACAACACGGCGGTGGTCCTGGGCCCCGACGGGTCGCTGGTCGGTCGCACCCGAAAGGGCCACATCCCGGACGGGCCCGGGTACACCGAGAAGTTCTACTTCGCGCCGGGGGACTCCGGCTACCCGGTACTGGACCTGGCGCCGGGCGGCGTGTCGCTCCCCACCGCCACCCCCACCTGCTGGGACCAGTGGTTCCCCGAGGTGGCCCGCATCGCGGCCCTGCAGGGGGCCCGGCTGATCGCCTACCCCACCGCCATCGGCTCGGAGCCCGCGTACCCGGACGAGGACACCCACGACGCCTGGCGCACCGTAATGCGCGGCCACGCGATCGCCAACTGTGTCTGCGTCATGGCGGTGAACCGCTGCGGCACGGAGGATGCCATCACGTTCTACGGGGGCACGTTCCTGGCCGGCCCGATGGGCGAGGTGCTTGCCGAGCTCGGGCCCGACGAGGGGATCCTGGAGGCCGAGATCGACCTGGATGCCGTGGACCGGGCGCGCGAGCTGTCGCCGTTCTTCCGGGATCGCCGCATCGACACGTACGGACCGCTGCTCGCGCGCGGAGGACGTCCGTGAGCGGCCGCGGACGACGTCAATGAGCGGCAGCGGCGACGCCGCCGACCTGGTCCTGGCAGGCGGCTCGGTCCTGGTTATGGATGCCGTGGGGCGCACGGCGTCGGCGGTGGCCGTGAAGGGCGGGCGGATCGTCGCCGTCGGGTCGGATCGGGACGTGACGGCGCTGGCCGGCCCCCGGACGCGCCGCATCGACCTTGCCGGGCGCACGCTGCTGCCCGCGTTCCAGGACGCCCACGTGCACCCGTCGATGGCGGGCGTAGGGCTGCTGCGCTGCCCGCTTCACGAGCTTCCCCGCACGCTGGAGGCGTACCAGGACGCCATCCGCCGGTACGCGGCCGCGAACCCCGGCGTGCCCTGGGTGCTGGGCGACGGCTGGTACATGGAGGCGTTCCCCGGCGGGACCCCGCGCCGCGAGGACCTGGACGCGGTGGTGCCGGATCGGCCGGCGTTCTTCATCAACCGCGACGCCCACGGCGCGTGGGCCAACAGCCGCGCGCTCGTGGTCGCCGGCATCACCCGCGACACTCCGGACCCGGCCAACGGCCGGATCGAGCGCGACGCGAACGGCGAGCCGACTGGCACGCTCCACGAGGGCGCGATGGAGGACGTCAAGCGCATCCTCCCGCCTGTCACCGCGGAGGACCGGGCACGGGGTATCGAGCTGGCGCAGGCGTACCTCCACCGGCTCGGCATCACCGCCTGGCAGGACGCCTGGGTCACCCCCGACGACCTGGCCGCGTACCGCCTGGCCGCCGAGCGGGGCCGCCTGACCGCGCGCGTGATGGCAAACCTGTGGTGGGAACGCGAGCGGGGTGGCGAGCAGATCGACGAGATGATCGAGCGGCGCCGCACCGGCCAGATCGGCCGGCTCCGCGCCTCGACCGTGAAGATCATGCTGGACGGGGTCGCCGAGAACTACACGGCGGCCATGCTGCACCCCTACCTGGACGGCCACGGCCGCTCGACGGGCAACCGCGGGATCAGCTTCGTGGACCCCGAGCTGCTCAAGTACTACGTCACCCGGCTGGATGCCGAGGGCTTCCAGGTCCACTTCCACGCGCTCGGCGACCGGGCCGTGCGCGAGGGGCTGGACGCCGTCGAGGCCGCCCGACGCGCCAACGGGCCGAGCGACAACCGGCACCACCTGGCGCACCTGCAGGTGGTGGACCCGGCCGACGTGGCACGCTTCCGGACGCTGGGCGCGACCGCCAACATTCAGCCCTTCTGGGCGTGCAACGACCCGCAGATGGTCGAGCTGACGCGGCCCTTCCTGCCGCCCGACCGGTTCGCGCTGCAGTATCCGTTCCGCTCGCTGCACCGCGCGGGAGCCATCCTGGCCGGCGGCAGCGACTGGACGGTCAGCACGCCGAACGTGATGGCCGAAGTGGAGGTGGCGGTGACACGGGTGTCACCGGAGGACCGGTCGGCCGAGCCGCTGCTGCCCGACGAGGCGCTCGACCTGCCCGATGCCCTGGCGGCCTACACGATCGGGTCGGCCTACGTGAACCACCTGGACGGGGTCACGGGCACGATCGAGGTGGGCAAGCTGGCCGACCTGGTGGTGCTGGACCGCGACATCTTCGCCCCGGACGCGGGCCCGCTGGGCGACGTGCGTGTCCTGCTCACGCTCCTCGAGGGCGACGCGGTCCACGAGGACGCGGCGCTCGAGGGGCGGTAGGCCGGCTCGGCGCCGACGACGCGGCCCGGGCGGGCGCCGGACCATATTGCGGGCGTACGCGGCGGGACGGTCCCGGCCGCGCGCTCCTACTGCTGGGGGGCGTGCCGGGTCTGCCAGATCCAGTGGCGCGGGTCGATGGTCACGAACGCGGCGATGGCGACGGCCACCACGGGGCCCAGGGCCTGCGGAAGACCGAACGCGAACGACGCGAACCCGTACCAGGCGGCCACGGCCACGAACCAGAACAGGCCGGCGAGCACTCTGCGAACCATGGCGCAGATGGTCGCGAACGGCGGACGTGCCGCGGAGTACCCGCTGGTACGGGAGCCGCCGAACGATGGTCCCGGACGTCGCCGGGCCGCTATCTCCCCGGGGATTCCACGCTGCCGGCCAGCCCCAGCAGTTCCGCGAGCTCCCGCGCCAGCGCGGCCGGCACGTACCGCATGAGGTTGTGGCCGGCACCGGGGTACCGGACCAGCCGCACCGGCCCGCTCGGCAGCCCGAGCGCATCCGCCAGCTCCAGCTCGCGGTCGCGCGCCGACTCGTCGTCGGGTGCCGGCACCCCCGCGATCACGACCAGCACCGGCGCCGACACCAGCGGAAGCACCTCCTCCGGGCGGTAGGAGAGCATCGCCGACACCGACCCGAGGAGCGCGTGCCGCCGCAGCACCGGCACCACGTGGCCGGCGTGCTTCTGCTCCACCTGTGCCCGCGCGGCGCGCTCCTGGTCGGCGTCCCAGCTGGCCGGGTCGAACCCGCGCCGGTCACCCAGCCAGGCGTCCATCGAGCGCAGCACCTCGGGAGGCTCCGCGAGCGCCTTCACGACCTGCTCCGGGTCGTCACCGGCGTTGCGGCCGACGTCTTCCCAGCCACCGTCCACCAGCGCCAGGCCCGCGACCGCGCCGGGACGCTCCGCGGCGGCAGCTACGGCCACGCCGGCGCCGAACCCGTGGCCGGCCAGGACGGCGGGCGGTCCGGATGCGTCGGGACCCCAGCCGTTCGCGACCATCACCGTGAGCACGTCCATTGCCAGCGACGGCAGCTCGTATCCGCCGGCCGGCGCGTCGGACAGGCCGTGCCCGCGGAGGTCGACCGCCAGCACGCGCGTCAGCCGCCGCAGGCGCCGGGCCACGGGTGCCCAGGACCACGCCGTCTCGCCGATGCCGTGCAGCAGCACGAGCGGCGGCAGCGGCACCCCGCGTCCCGGTGGTTCGGCCGACATGTCCGGCGCCCCACCCACCGGCCCGCCCCAGTCCAGGTAGTGGATTCGGTCGCCCGTGTCCATCGGCACCACGAGCGAGTCGGGTTCGGCCGACAAGTCCGGTGGGATCACGAGGCTCGGACCCGGCGGCGGCCAATCGGATCGCGCGCCCGGCCCCTGGCGGGGAGGCACCTGCGTAGGATAGGCGGATGCCGATCCGTCGCCGCGGCAGCCAGGCCCGCCGCCACCCCCGTCGACCCCGGCCGTCGTTCAGCCAGTCGTTCTTCGAACGGGCGCTCGAGCGGGCGCTCGACGGGCTCCCGCGCCAGCTCCAACCGATCCTCGACGAGGTGGCGATCGTGGTCGACGACGTGCCGAGCGCGGAGCAGCGACGGACGGCCGGGCTGCGGCCCGGAGAGATGCTCTACGGCCTGTACGAGGGTGTGCCGCCCACGGAGTGGGGCGCCGACTGGGTGCCGCTCCCCAACAAGATCACGCTGTTCCGGCGGCCGCTCCAGGAGGACTTCCCCGACCCGATCGAGCTGGCGGAGGAGATCCGCGTGACGCTCGTCCACGAGCTGGCCCACCACGCCGGATTCGACGAGGACCGGCTCGAGGAGCTCGGGGTCGACTGACGTCGAGGCCGGCCCGGGCGTCGCGCCGGCGCCGCCGCACGGGCGCCCGGATACCCGGGCAGCCGGGCCCGATCAGCCCCGCGGGGTGCGCTCCAGCGCGACCAGGTCCATCAGGATCGCGTAGGCCGTCGACTGCACCGGCGCGCCCAGCAGCGCGAGCTGCAGCCGCCCGCCGTACTCGGACTCGATCCGGAGGGCCATCGACGTGGCGCCGACCGGGGCCAGCGAGTCGTCGAGCGGAAGCTCCTCCGGGCCGACCCGCACCCGCACGCCGCGGGCCGCTCCCTCACCGGTCGACTCGCCCCTAACCACCAGGCGCACCCGCGCCCCGCGCCCGACGGCCTCCGCGGGCCAGCTCTCGGGGACCGCCTCCAGGCCTCGCCGGTCGACGGAGGCGGGCGTGAGGAGCTCGGGTGGATCCAGCAGCAGGTTCGCCAGGACGGTGGCCTTGAGGGCCGCGTCGTGCCCTTCGGTGTCGTTGCGCGGGTCGGCCTCCGCCTGGCCGGAACGCTGGGCCTCGGCCAGTGCCTCCGCCGCGCTTCGTCCCTCGGCCATGGCCGAGAGGATCCCGTTGGTGGTGGCGTTCACGATGCCGGCGAACGACAGGATCCGCCCGACCGGCACGATCGACTCGCGGATGGGGTGGGCGGGGAGGCAGTCCATGAGCGACGCCTCGTAGCGCAGGCGGGCGCCTGACCCGGCCGCGATACGCCGCAGCTCGGACTCGTGCCAGGCGATGGGGCCCTTGTTGGCGGTGACCACGTCGCGACCGGAGCCGAGTGCGGCGCGGATGTGCGTGGCCGCCGGCTCGCCGTCACGAGGCGACTGCGTGGTGACTTCGACCAGCACGTCGTAGGGGGCGACGGGATCGGCCAGGAACGAGACGAGGTCAGGCCAGATGCGGGTGGATCCCGGGACCTGCAGGCCGGCCCGGCGCGTGGCCACGGCGGTCACGTCGAACGCCAGGCACGCTGATCGGCGAGCTCGGCGGCGGTCTGCCCCAGCAGGATCGTCAGCGCCCGTCCGACCGCCCCGTGACCTGCAAGCGCAACGCGCCGCCGCCTCAGGGCCACGTCACCTCCTCCGCGAGCGCGAGGATCGCCGGGAGGCGCGCCAGGTCGACGTTGCCGCCGGACCCCACCGCGCAGACCGTGTCGCCGTCCCGGAGCGGGATCCGACCGGAGATCACGGCCCCCAGGGCGGCCGCGCCCGCCGGTTCGAGCAGCTGCTTCATCCGCTCCAGCGCGAACCGGACCCCGGCGGCGATCTCGCGCTCCTCGACGAGCACGATCCCGTCCAGGTAGCGCCGCGCCAGCGCCATGACCCAGGGGCCCGCGAACGGCGCCCCCAGGCCGTCCGCGATGCTGACCGGGTCCAGGTCGACCACCCGGCCGGCCTCCAGCGCGAGCGTCAGCGCATTGCTCCGCACCGGCTCCACGCCGTAGACGCGTACGCCGGGCCGAAGCTGCTTCGCCGCCGCCGCGATCCCCGTCGCCAGCCCGCCGCCGCCGACTCCCACCACGATCACGCTCACGTCGGGGAGGTCCTCGAGGATCTCGAGCCCGATGGTGCCCTGTCCGGCGATCATCGCCGGGTCGTCGAACGGATGGACGTACACCAGGTTCCGCGCCTGCCGGATCTCCTCGAGGTGGCGGTAGGCGTCCCCCGCATGTTCGCCGTACAGCACCACCTCCGCGCCGTACTGCCGCGCGGCGGCAGCCTTCGCCTGCGACGCCCCGGCCGGCATCACGACAGTGACCGGGATGCCGCGACTGGCCGCCACGTACGCCACGGCCTGCGCGTGATTGCCGGCGGACAGCGCGATCAGCCCGCGACGCCGCTCGTCCCCGGTGAGCTGGTCGGTCTTGTTGGTGGCGCCGCGCGGCTTGAACGAGCCGGTCAGCTGCAGGTGCTCGGCCTTCAGGAAGACGCGGGGCTGACCGTCGGCCGCCGGTCCGGCCGACAGGGTGGTACCGGCTTCGCCGGCCCCGACGACCCGGCCGGCCGTGCGTGACGACAGCATGGGGGTGCGGTGGACCCGACCCCGGATCCGCGCCGCAGCCTCCCGGATCTCTTCGAGGGGGATGTCGCCGGCAGGCTCGTGCGCCGTTCCGCCACGCTGTTCTTCCACGGGTCGCTCAGTCGGGCTCCACCATCGCCTGGTCGGGGTAGCACCAGAGCCAGCTCTCGCCGGGCTCGAACGACCGGATGATCGGGTGCCCGGTCTCGTGGAAATGGGCCGTCGCATGGCGGTTGGGGGAAGAGTCGCAGCAGCCCACGTGCCCGCAGGTCATGCACATGCGGAGGTGCACCCACCGCCCGCCGATCTTCAGGCAGTCCTCGCAGCCGGTTGCCGACGGGGTGACGTCGCGGACCTGGTCGAGATGCGGGCAGCTGGCCATGTGTCCCCCTTCCGAACGATGCCGATTGACCGCCCATCCTGCGGCCCCGGACGGCGCCTGTCGAGCCTACCGCGCGGCAGCCTACCGCGCGGCGGCGACGCCCGCTTCAGAGGCTCTTCAGCCGAGCGCCCTACCGTGGCGCCGGACATGGCCCGCGGATCGACCCCGGCAACCGAGCGGTCGCAGGCGGCCACGCAGCGGGGGGCAGGAGGAGTGCCGGTGACCCGCCTCGCGGCCCCCGCAGGAGGTCTGCCGCGGGAACCTGCCGCGACCCGGGCAGATGTTCGATCCCGCAACGACCGGATCCTGCTCGTGTCGATGGTCGCCTACGCGGCCGTGCTGGCGGGCCTGGCGCTGGAACGCGGCGTCGAGCTCACGCCGGCGGTGCTCGCGATCGGGGTCGCGCTGGTTACCGTGCTCGCCCTTCGCAGGCGCCTGCCGTTCCGGGACTGGATCCCGTTCGTGGTCGTCGCGCTGGCCTACGAGCTGATCCGCGGCTACCAGGCGACGCTGGATGCCATGGTCCACGTGGCCGGCATCATCGGCGTCGAGCGCGACCTGCTGGGGGGGCAGCTGGCCACCGGGATCCTCCAGGCCGCGTTCCACCCCCTGCACGGGCTGGACCCGCTGGCCGTGGCTGCCACGATCCTGTACGTCCTGCACGTGCCGCTTCCGCTGGCCGTGGCGGGGTGGCTGTGGCTGCGTCACCGGTCCGCCTTCTACGACTTCGTGGCCGCGCTGGTGGTGCTCTCGATCGCGGCCTTCATCACGTACCTGCTGCTGCCCGTGGCCCCACCGTGGTGGGCCGCGGCCCACGGCTACGTCCCCGGGCCGGGCGGGCGCCCGCTGATCTCCTATCTCCAGCCGGCCGCCTTCGCGACGCTGGTGGACAGCGCCGGGCTCGACGGCCGCGCCGTGTTCGGGCTGGCCTTCGGAAACCTGAGCCCGGACCAGATCGCCTCGTTCCCCTCGATCCACGCCGCGTACCCGTTCCTCGCGTACCTCGTGGCACGCCGCGTCCTGGGTCGCGCGCGGTGGCTCGTCCTCGCCTACGCCGTGGCCGCCTGGTT
Source organism: Chloroflexota bacterium (assembly GCA_027457005.1). Lineage (GTDB taxonomy): Bacteria > Chloroflexota > Limnocylindria > Limnocylindrales > CSP1-4 > JAJYNJ01. Next base: position 3,781 of record DAIDTV010000004.1, on the reverse strand, counting down.
CGCGATCATCTACCTGGGCGACCACTACCTGGTGGACGTGATCGGCGGCGTCGCCTACTCGTCCGCCGCCTGCTGGTCGGTCACCGGCGGACCGGCAAGGCTGCTCGGCGCCATCCGGTCACGGGCAGCTCCCGGATCACTCGGTATGCTCAGCCCGTGAGCGACCTCGTCTTCCCCGACGGCTTCCTGTGGGGCGCGGCGACCGCCGCCCACCAGGTCGAGGGGGACAACACCAACAGCGACTGGTGGGCCTGGGAACGCCGACCGGGCACGCCCTGCCGGGAGCCGAGCGGCACCGCCTGCGACCACTACCGCCGGTTTCCCGAGGACATCGCGCTGCTCTCGGAGCTCGGGCTCAACACGTACCGCTTCTCGGTGGAATGGGCGCGGGTCGAGCCCTCCGATGGCACCTTCGACCCGGCCGCGCTCGACCACTACCGGCGGGTCGTCGAGGTCGCCCGATCGCACGGGCTCATACCCATGGTGACCCTCAACCACTTCACGCTGCCGGCCTGGCTGGCCGACCGTGGCGGGTGGCTCGCAGCAGACGCGCCGCGGCTGTTCGAGCGGTACTGCCGGCGGGTGGTCGAGGCGCTGGCGGACGCCGTCGACTGGTACTGCACGGTGAACGAGCCGGGCGTGGTCGCCTTCGGTGGCTACCTCGGCGCGCTGGGCTTCCCCCCGGGAAGCTGCGACGTCGGCTCGTGGCGGAAGGCGACCAGCGGACTGGTCGAGGCCCACCGCCGCGCCCGGTCCGCCGTCAAGGAGCTGCGCCCGGGTGCGCGCGCCGGGGCCACGCACTCGATGCAGGAATGGGAGGCCAGCACGGGTGGGCGGCCGGTGATCGACTACCTGCGCCGCATGAACGAGGACGCCTTCCTGGAGGCCTGCGCCGAGGACGACTTCATCGGCGTGCAGACCTACACCCGCGTCCGGCTCGACGTCCCTGCCATCGCGGGTCCGCTGGTCCGCGCGGCGCTGGCGGTGCCCCGCGTCGAGGCGCTGGTCGTCCCCTGGATCGTCGGCCGCGAGACCCGCCGGGCACCCGCGGCCGTGGCGGGCGACGGGACCCGGGCCACGCAGATGGGATACGAGTTTCGCCCGGAGGCGATCGCGTGGACCGTCGAACGAGTCGCCCGGATGTACCCGGGCAAGGAGATCGTCGTGACCGAGCACGGCGTGGCCACCGCCGACGACACGGAGCGCGTGGAGTTCATCGCCCGCGGCCTCGCCTCGCTGCACCGGCTGCTCGGGGAGGGCGTCCCGCTCCGGGGCTACGTGCACTGGAGCCTGCTGGACAACTTCGAGTGGGCCCGCGGCTACGAGATGACCTTCGGGCTGGTCGGCGTCGATCGGGCGACGCAGCGGCGCACGGTGCGGCCGTCCGCGCGCATGCTGGGCCGGGTGGCAGCGACGGGCCGGCTGGCGTTCCCGCCGGAACCTGCGGCCGATGGGTGAGCAGCGCCGGGGCGAGGCCTCCAGGCCGGCCGCCCTCTGCAGCGGGCCGGGACACCTGGTGGTATATGGGAACCCCGCGTTCGTCGCGAGGTTCGGCGCCCAGTCGGTGGGCCCGCCGGCACGCGAGGGCCTCGTCGGGCTGCCCCCTGCCGCGTTCGCGCTGCTGGACCGGGTGTTCGCCCGTGGCCGACCGCTCGCGCGCTGGATCCGCCTGGGTGCCGAGGAGTGGCGCCTGACGGCCGTTCCCAGGCGGGACCCGGAGACGCAGGCCGTGTACGGCGTCGCGTTCCATCTCCGGGCGCGCTCGGACCTGCCGGTCATCCCCGGGCGCGATCCTCGCCCGTAGGCGGGCCTGCGGGACCGCTCAGGCGTCGAGTCCGCCAGCCCCCGCCACCGCCGGCGCCGGCCGCTCCGCCGGTCGGCCCTGCCAGGACGCGGCGACCGCGGTGGTCAGCGGCACCGCGGCGAGGATCCCGAGACTGCCGACCAGCGTGCGCACGACCTCCACCGCGATCACCTCCTGGTTGATCGCGGCGCTGAACGAGCTCACCTGGATGGCGAGGATCACCAGGAGGGGGAGCGCCGTCCCGAGGTACGCGAAGACGAGCGTGTTGATGGTGGCCGCCAGGTGCGCGACGCCGACGTTCATCGCGCGGGCGAACAGGTCGCGCGGCCGCAGGGTCGGGTCCACGCTGGCGATCTCCTCCACCGTCGCGGCCTGGCTCATGGCGACGTCGTTGAGAACGCCCAGCCCGCCGAAGATCACCGCGGCCAGCAGCAGCCCGCTGAGGTCGATGCGGTTGCCCACCAGCTGCCCGAGCGTCACGACCTGGTCGGAGCCCTGCGCCGAGGTGAACTGCGCGGCGGCCGTCACGGCCAGCGCGAGGATTCCCGTGACCAGCAGACCCGCGCTGGTGCCGATCAGGGCAGCGATCGTGGTCCGAGACGGCCCCTGGGTGAGCATGAAGCTCAGGGCCGTCACCGCGATCCCGAAGACGACGGCGAGGACCACCGGGTTCCAGCCGAGGAGGAGCAGCGGGATCAGGAGCCGGATGACGAACCCGACGGTCAGGGCGAGCGACACGACCGCCCGCAGCCCACGCCAACCCGCGATCGCCGCAGCCGCCACCACGAACGCCGCCGCCAGGACGCCCAGCAGCGGCAGGCGCCAGCGGTCGATCACCGTGTAGGTGGTGGGGGCGCCGGGCTGATGGTCGATCGAGAGGACCACCTCGTCGCCGGCGCGGTAGTCGGGCAGCTGGAGCTGGCTGCTGGGGCCCTGCAGCACCGCGGTCACGCGCATCCCCGCATCCGCCCCGTCCACCACCACCACCGTCGCCGTCGGTTGCGCGCCGCTCTGCACCGGCGCCACCGACACGATCCGGGCGTGCGCCAGGTCGGAGACGGCCTGCCGTGCGGACGAGGGAACGAGATCGGGCAGGAAGAGCAGGAAGCCCACCAGCAGGATGAGCCCCAACCCGTACAGGACGATGCGCCGATCCCTGCGAAGCTCCGGATCGGCCAGCTCGTGGGGGGACACCATGGATCCAGCAACCTCGTGATGCTCGGACGAACCGCGGCATGCTACCCGAGATGCGCCTCGCACCCGTCGCGGGGCACCCGGGCCGGGGTCAGGACCCTGGCTCGAGCGCTCGCAGCTGGTTCACCAGGCCGGCCGGGGTGGTGGACGGCGAGACCCGCGCGCGCGGCACGGTGAAGCGGTCCGCCGCGCTCTCCCACGCCCCCGAGCCCTCGATCACGGCCAGGCCGAACCCGTCTGCCTGGACCTCCTGCAGGACCTCCGCGTCGTAGCGGCCTGCCGGATAGGCGAGCGTGGCCGGCCGCTCGCCCACGAACGACTCGATCAGCTCGGCCGCGGTCTCGACCTGGTAGTGCAGCGCGGCCGGCGACAGCGACGGCAGCGAGAGATGGTTCACGGTGTGGTCGCCGATCTCCATGCCGTCCGCGACGAGCGTGCGCAGCTCGGCCGGCGACAGCGCGTTCTGCCAGGTGCCGACCCGGCCCGCGATCACGTAGTAGGTGGCGTGGAACCCGTAACGCTGCAGGATGGGCAGGGCGTAGAGGTACCCGTCGTCCCAGCCGTCGTCGATGGAGATCGCGAACGTCCGCGGCGGGAACGTCCGGTGCAGCTGGAGCGCCTGGCTGATCTGGGCGACGGTGACCGTATGCCAGCCCGCGGCGTGGAGCGCGGCCAGCTGGGCGTCGAAGAGCCCGGGGGACACCACCAGTCCGGGCAGCGAATCGCCCGCCAGCCCGGCCGGCACGATCCGGTGATACATCAGGATCGGGATCTGCAGCGCAA
>DAIDTV010000003.1:468-20090 GCA_027457005.1 Chloroflexota bacterium | reverse complement strand
ACCCTGGTCGCCTTCCGCATCGCGCGCGCAGCCGGGATCACGCCCATCCTCAACCCCGCGCCCGCCGCCGCCCTGCCCGATGAACTGCTCTCCCTCACCGACATCTGCGTGCCCAACGAGGTCGAGGTGCAGCTGCTCACGGAGCGATCGGCCCGATCGGTGGAGGAGGTGACGCTGGCCGCCGGCGAACTCCTCGCGCGTGGGCCGCACCACGTCATCGTGACGCTCGGCGGCCGGGGGTCGCTGATGGTGACCCCCGCGGCAAGTCAGCACGTGCCGGCGCTGCAGGTGGAGGCCGTCGATCCGACTGGCGCCGGAGACGCCTTCATCGGGGCGCTGGCGGTGGGCCTCGCCGAGGGTCGCCCGATGCTCGACGCGGCACGCTGGGCCGGCGCCGCGGCCGCGCTGTCTGTGACGCAGGTCGGCACACAGGTCTCGTTCCCGGGTCGGGCGGAGGTCGAGGCGTTCCTCGCCACCCATCAGGCTGCCGGTTGACGATCCCGCGAAGGGCGCCGCGCAACCACGCCCGGGGCGCCGCGCAACCACGCCCGCTCAGAGCTGCCGGTAGCGCGGCCCCTCACCGCCCTCCGGCGGCCTCCAGCGGATGTTGTCCGACGGGCACTTCACGGTGCACGTCATGCAGTGCAGGCAGTTCGACGGGCTGAGCACGATCTGCTCGCCGTTCCAGCGGTAGACCTCACCCGGGCAGAAGTGCGTGCAGGCGGCCAGGTACGTCTCTCCGCACGTCGCGCAGAGCGCCGGGTCCACGAGCGTCACGTGGGAGGGCTCGTCCTCCCGGTGCGACGTCCCGGTCAGGGCCAGGAAGGCCGCGCCGTCCGCATGCCCGGGCGGGCGCCGCGCCGTCCGCGCGCGCGGCCGGGTTCCCTGCCGGTCCGGCGGCATGTGAAGGTGCAGGGGCAGGCGATCTCCCACCGTGGAGAGGAGCGCTCCCGGCACCAGGCCCCGCTGGAATCCCTGGCGGTAGCTCCGGGCGCGGTGCAGATCGGCGAGGATGCCGCGCTCCCCGAGCAGCCGCACGTATCGTGCCCCGGCGCCGTCCGCCGGCTCGCCGGCCAGCAGCGCGTCGGCTATCGCGTCCGCCGCGCACATGCCGCTGCGCATGGCGTAGTGCACCCCTTTGAGCTTCGCCTCGTTCACGAGCCCGGCGGCATCGCCGACCAGCAGTGCTCCGGGCACGTGCAGCGGCCCCAGCGCGTAGTAGCCCCCCTCGGGAATGGTCCTGGCCCCGGTGGCCACCAGGCTCGACCCGGCCAGCAGGCTCGCCACGAACGGATGCGCCTGGTACGCCTCGAATTCGGCGCGCGGATCGAGGTCCCCGTAGCGCCAGTCGAGCCCAAGGATGAGCCCCACCGCCGCGGTCCTGGGCCCCATGCTGTAGACGAATCCGCCCCCGAAGACGCCGCGCCGGGTGGGGAACCCGAGCGTGTGCACGACCCTGTTGTTCCCGAACGGGTTGGTGCCCGCAAACTGGACCACGGCCTTGACCCCGAGTCCGTAGACCTGCGGGTCACGAACCTCGCCGGGGCCACGCTCCGGATCGGCGAGCCCCGAGGAAATCAGCGAGGCGAGCTGCGAGGAGAGGACGCCGTGCGACCCGTCGGCCAGTACCGTGATCGCCGCCGGCACCTCCTCCCCCGGCAGGTAGTTCGCCGCGGGCCGGCCCTCCGCGTCGAGGCCGGCGTCGACCAGGCGGACGCCGCGCACTCGCGCCGCCTCGACCAGCAGCTCGCGTGCGGCAAATCCGTGGTACACCTCGGTCCCCAGGCGCGCCGCCCGCTCGCTCAGGAACGCGGTCAAGCGCGAGACCGAAAGCGTCACGTCCCCGGCGTGGCGCATCGCGCCGGGGACAAGTGGCGGCGGCAGCCGCACGGCCCGGCGTTCGGTGAGCACGTACAGCTCGTCGCGCTCGACCGGCGTGACCTGGTCGGCGAAACGGCTCCTGTCGCTCCGCCAGTCGGGGAGCAGCTCGTCGAGGGCAGCCGGCTCGACTATGGCCCCGGAGAGGTTGTGGAAGCCCGGCGCCGCGGCCTTGTCGAGCACCACCACCGAGCACTCCCGCCCGGCCGCCGCCACGCGCTGCCGCAGCCGGATCGCGGTCGAGAGTCCCGCGGGGCCGGCCCCCACGATCAGCACGTCAACGGGCGGCATGTGCCGGGACCTCCGTCGCCCGGACGAGGGCGGGCACCACGACGGCGATGTCGCCGACCATCCCGATGTCCGCGTAGTCGAAGATGCGCGCCCGGGGATCCCGGTTGACGGCGACCACCAGGTCGGCGTGCTGCATGCCCGAGATGTGCTGGACCGCGCCGGAGATGCCGATCGCGACGTACAGGCGCGGGGTGACGGTCTGGCCCGTCTGCCCGACCTGGCACTCCCGGCCCGTGTACCCGTCCTCCACCGCCATGCGCGACGCACCGATGTCGCTCCTGGCGCCCAGGCGCGCCCCGAGGTTTCGCGCCAGGGGCTCCAGCAGGGCGTGGAACTCGACCCGCGAGTGCAGGCCGCGGCCGCCGGCCACGATGACCTCGGCGTCCCGGATCGAGGACGACGCGGCCGCCGCCTCGACCCCGACGATCTCCAGCCCGATCGATCCGTCCGGCAGTTCCGGGACGATCCGCACGATCTCCCCCTGCCTGGCCGGGTCGCGCGGGGGCACGCCGAAGACGCCGGGCCGCACGGTGGCCATCTGGGTCGGCGACGAGCGCGTCATGATCGTCGCCATGACGTTGCCGCCCAGGGCCGGACGTGTCTGCTTCAGGATCGCGACGAGCGACACGCTGCCCTTCGCGTAGTCGCCGATCTCGAGCCTGGTGCAGTCCGCGGTGAGGCCGCAGTCCGAGGCATAGGCCACGCGGGGCGCGAGCTCCCGTCCCCACGGCGTCGCCCCGAAGAGCATCACCTGCGGCCGGTACCTGCGCACGGCGTCCGCGACGGCCCGCGCGTGAGCGCTCGGGATGGCCGGGGTCAGCAGGGGGTGTTCCGCCACGTACACCCGGTCGGCCCCGTGTGCGATCAGCTCACCGGCGAGATCGTCCTGCGCTGCGCCCGCGAGGCCGGCGCCGGCGGGACTGGTCGGCCCGGCACCCACCTGCACGGCCCCCACCGCTGCGCCCAGCGGCGCCGCGAGCTGCCGTGCCTTGCCCAGCAGCGCCAGGGAGACCGACCGGATCCCTGCATCGCCGGGCTCGGCGTAGACCCAGAACTCACCCTGGTAGGTGGGAGTCTGACCGGCCAGCGTGTAGGGCGCGTCCGCGTCGGCAGGCACCTGCCGCGGGCCGCGGCCGTACCGGGCGTCAACCAGGGCGACCAGCTCGGCCGCGTCGTGCGCCAGGACGCAGCTGCGGGTCTTGCCCTCGTTCGGGGAGAACAGCTGATAGACCTGGGTGCGCGAGCCACGGAGCCCGATGCGCCCGGGTTCCGCCTGCACGGAGGCGGCGCTCCATTCGTGGATCGGCGCGCGCTGCGCGGCACGAGCCCCGTGGAACGACCGGTAGAGCGGCGCGGTGCAGGCAGTGACCGTCAGGAGCACCGGGTAGCGCAAGGGCCGCACCGTCTCCGTGCCCTCGGGACCGATGCGCCGCAGCTCGAACGCGGGACCCGCCTCCGGGCTCGTGACGTACGCGATCTGCTCGATCCCGAGTTCCTCGGCGATCTGCGGAGGCACCTGCGCGGTGTCGCCGTCGACGGACTGCATGCCGGCGACGATCGCGTAGTCGCGGCTGCCGTCGAAGCACTCCCGCTCGATGCGCCGGATGGCGCAGGCCAGCGAGTAGGCGGTCGCCACCGTGTCGGCCCCCGCGAACCCCCGGTCGGTAAGGAGGACCCCTTCTCCGGGGGCACGGGCCATGCAGTCGACCAGGACCTCGCGGGCCTGGGGCGGACCCATGGTCAGGTAGACGGTGCGGGAGCCCGGGCTCGCCGCAGTGACGCGACTGGCGAAGGTCACCGCATGGAGGTCGAGCGGGTTGAGGATGCTCTCGAGCATGCCCCGGCGGAGGGTGCCGTGTTCCGTGTCCCACGCGTCCTCCGGGATGTTGGAGACGTCGGGGACCTGCTTGACCAGGACGATGCAGTGCATGCGGATCTCGCGAGCGATGGGGCGAGCGGACCGCGGGCCGTCCGGTCGCTAGCAGGGCGCGGCCGGAGCAGCCGCGGGTTCCAGCCCCAACGCCGCGCGGGCGCGCGCGTCGTCGTCGGTCGTGAACGCCATCTGGACCATGCCGTGGTGGCGCCCGACCGTCAGGATCCCCGTGACGTTGACGCCGGCGGCAGCCAGCCGCTCGGTCAGCGCCGCGATGCCGCCGGGTTGGTCCTCGACCTCCACGTGCAGCGTCTCGCCCTCGACGAACGGGAGGCCCAGGCTGCGGAGCACCTCGCGCGTGAGCACGTCGTCGTCGGTCGTGATCCGGGCGCACATCTTGTCACCGGCGCTCGTCCCGACCACGTGCTCGATGTTGATCCCGCGGGTCGCCAGCGCGCGCGTGACGTGCGCGAGCTCGCCCGCCCGGTTCTCCAGCTGGACCACGAACGGTCGACCCACGGCTGCCTCCTCTCGCGGCCGATGCGCCGCGACACCCGGCCCTCCCCGGCGGCGCGCCGGCCGTCGGACTGGTCGAGGTCCCGATCGTGGGGAACAGGGCGGACCGCGAAGAAGGGCACAGCGACACATCGGGCGGGAGTCGGAGGATGGGTCCATGCCTGCCACATGGCCCCGGGCCCCGCCGGACATGCCGGCCTCGGGGCGGCGAGCCGTCAGCCGGGCCCGGAGTCGATCGACGTTCACGGCCCGTCCCGGCAGGTCGCCGGGGTCCGCCGGCAGTATCCTCCGGCAGGCGCGACACGCACAGCGCCGCCCTTCCAGGCGGGACCGAAGAGTGGAGAGACCAGCATGCCGGGCATGAACCTGACCCGAGAGGAGGCCCGGGAACGGGCCGCGCATCTCGCCGTCTCGTCCTACCACGTGGACCTCGATTTCAGCGCCCCCGGCGAGACGTTCGCCTCCACCACGCGCGTGCAGTTCACCAGCAGCCGGCCGGGCAGCGACACCTTCATCGACCTGGTCGCCCCGCAGGTGCGGCGAGTCGTGCTCAACGGCAGGGAACTGGACCCCGCGCAGGTCGCCGACGGGGTCCGGGTGCGGCTGCCGGGGCTGGCGGCCGAGAACGAGCTGGTCGTGGAGGCCTGCGCCGCGTACATGCGCACCGGCGAGGGCCTCCACCGGTTCGTCGATCCGGTGGACCTGGGCGTGTACCTGTACACCCACTTCGAGACCGCCGACGCTCGCCGGGTCTTCGCCGTCTTCGACCAGCCCGATCTCAAGGCGAGCTTCGCCTTCAGCGTCACCGCGCCCGCGTCCTGGCAGGTCGTGTCCAACGCGCCGACACCGGTACCGGCCGACCCCGGCCCCGACGCGGTCCCGGGCAGTGCGACCTGGCACTTCGCCCCGACGCCCCGCATCTCGTCCTACATCACCGCCATCGTCGCCGGCCCCTACCACGTCGAACGCGGCGAGCTGACCAGCCGTGACGGGCGCACGATCCCGCTCGGGGTCTTCTGCCGGGCGTCGCTGGCTGAGCATCTCGAGGCCGGCGAGGTCATGGACGTCACGCGTCGCGGGTTCGCCTACTTCGAGCAGGTCTTCGAGCGCGCCTACCCGTTCGACAAGTACGACCAGCTGTTCGTCCCCGAGTTCAACGCCGGCGCGATGGAGAACGCGGCCGCGATCACGATCAACGACACGCTGGTCTTCCGCTCCCGGGTTCCGGACGCCGCCAGGGAGCGGCGGGCCGATACGATCCTGCACGAGCTGGCGCACATGTGGTTCGGCGACCTGGTGACCATGCGCTGGTGGGACGACCTGTGGCTCAACGAGTCCTTTGCCACGTACGCCGCCGCGGTCTGCCAGGCGGAGGCGACGCGCTGGCGGTCTGCGTGGACCACGTTCCTGGCGAGCGAGAAGACGTGGGCGTACCGCCAGGACCAGCTGCCGTCGACCCACCCCGTGGTGGCCGACATCGTCGACCTCGAGGCCGCGGAGGTGAACTTCGACGGCATCACCTACGCGAAGGGCGCCAGCGTGATCCGCCAGCTGGTGGCCTGGGTCGGGCGCGAGCCCTTCGAGGAGGGCCTGCGCCGCTATTTCGCCCGGCACGCCTGGGGCAACGCCGAGCTGGCCGACCTGCTGGTGGAACTCGAGGCGACCTCTGGTCGCGACCTGCGCCACTGGTCGCGCGTGTGGCTGGAGAGCGCCGGAGTCACCACCCTGAGGCCCGAGATCCGGGCGGATGACGGCGACGTCATCACGTCGATGGCCGTGCTGCAAGAGGCCCCGCCGGATCACCCGGTCCTGCGGCCCCACCGCCTGGCCATCGGCGCCTACGACCTGGTGGACGGCGCCCTGACGCGCACCTTCCGGGTGGAGCGCGACGTGGACGGCGACCGGACCCCGGTGCCCGAGCTGGCCGGGCACCGCCGGCCCGACCTGCTGCTGATCAACGACGACGATCTCGCGTACGCCAAGGTGCGCCTCGACGAGCGGTCCCTGGCCACCGCCATCCGGCACCTCGATGCCCTCACCGAGTCTCTCCCCAGGGCCCACGTCTGGTCGGCCGCATGGGACATGACCCGCGACGCGGAGATGCGGGCCCGTGACTTCATCGAGCTCGTGCTGCGTGACATCTCGGCGGAGACCGACTCAGCGGTGGTCGAGGAACTCCTGGCCGAGCTCGCGACGGCCGCCCGTCACTACGTGGCGCCCGAGTACCGCGACGAGACCGTCGCGACCATGGCCGGCCGACTGCTCGACATGGCCCGCACCGCCGTGGCCGGCAGCGACACGCAGCTGCAACTCGCCAGGGCGGTCGCCGCGCACGCGGTCACGGACGCCCAGCTGGACGTCGTCGCTGCGCTGCTCGACGGCCGCGAGCGGCTCGAGGGCCTGGTGGTCGACACCGACCTGCGCTGGGCGTTCCTGACCGCGCTGGTCGCCGCGGGCCGGGCCGGCGACGCGGAGATCGACGGCGAGCTGGCGCGGGACAACACCGCCGCCGGGGCGCGCGCGGCGGCGACGGCACGGGCCGCCCGCCCGACCCCGGAGGCCAAGCAGGCGGCGTGGGCGTCGGTGGTCGAGTCCGACGAGCTGTCCAACGCCATCCAGGCCTCGGTGATCGCGGGGTTCGGTCGCGTGCACGACCGCTCGCTGCTGGAGCCGTTCGTCGAGCCGTACTTCACGGCGCTGGACCGTATCTGGGCCACCCGCACCGCCCACACCGCGCGGCGCATCGCCATCTGGCTCTACCCGGCGCTGCTCGCCGACCCCGCGATCGTGGAGCGCACCGACCGTTTCCTGGCATCCCTCGGCGACGACAGGGCCGCGCTGCGCCGGCTCACGCTCGAGAACCGGGACGGCGTCGTCCGGGCGCTCCGGGCACAGGAGCGCGACCGGCAGCCATGAGGGCCCCATCGCGGCTCTCCCGCGATCGGGCCGGTCGCGTTCAGCCCAGCAGCGCGAGGACCCTGATCGGGGGCAGCATCGCCAGCGCGGCCAGTCCGCCGGCCGCCTCGAACCGGGCGAGCCGTGGCGCCAGCCGGTGCGTCGTGCGGTGCCCGGCGAACCAGACCGGCTTGATGAGCGGCCGGAATGGCGCGCGGATGACGGTCTTCTGGGCTCGCGAGAACATCATGGTGTCGTGGACGAAGCCGGTCCCCGACTGGATGTCCGACGGGTCGGAGCCGGGGAAGGCCCCCCACGGTGTCACCACCAGGCCGTAGCCGAGCGCGGCCCATCCGTTGACCGCGACCGTCCCGTACCGGAGCGCGGCGATGGCCCGGTCCAGCGCCTCGGCCACCCGGGGCTCCCGCTCCGTGGCAGGGTGGACGAGGATCGTCGCGTTGAGCGTGCCCCACAGGGTCCCGTTCGCGAACTCCACCGCTCGCCCCAGGAACCGCGCGGCGTCCGGAGCTGGCAGAGCCGTCTCGCCGAAGACCCCGCAGAAGGCCTCGCTGGTGAAGCAGACGTCGTCCGCCGCGCCGGGATCGAGGCCGGGGATCAGGGCCCAGGGCAGCCGCTCGCCGCCCGGCCCGGGCTCGCGGCGGCCCGACAGCCGTGCCTCCGGGTGCCGCGCGATGAAGCCCTCGTATCGCGCCGCCGCGTCGGGGTACCAGGCGGACCGGGGCGCGGTGCGGTCCAGCCAGCGCCCGATCGCCCGCAGGAACTCCTCTCGCTGCGGCCAGCCCGCGTGGGTCACCAGGACCCGCGCCGCGTTGCAGTTGAACCCCGCGTTGTTGGTGAGCATGGTCGCGACGTTCTCGGCCTGGCGCTCCAGGTCGGCCGCGCTCCACGCCCCCGGCACCACGATCACCGGGCTCACGTTGCCGAGCTCGGCGGTGACCGGCCGGGCATTCACCGGCTCGCCGCGCTCCCGCCGGCGCCGGCCCTCCTCGCCGGTGCCGAAGATGATCGCCTCGTAGGTCCGGTCGGACCCGGTGACGTGGATCTCGTCCACGCCGGGGTGGGCGCACAGGTAGGCCCCCTCCCCCACCCCGCCGCGAACGATCCGCAGGACACCCTTCGCGACGAGGCCGGCGAGGCCGCGCTCGAGGATGGGGGCGAGGTAGTCGTTGACCGGGTGCGTCTTCAGCACCACCACGCGATCCTCGACGAACAGCTTGTAGAGGACGTCCATGGGGCCGATCGACGAGACGTTGCCCCCGCCAAGGACGACACAGACGGCCGCCTCGTGGGCCTCCCGGTACGCGCGTGCCTGGGTCGCGGGCAGGTCGGCCGCCGTCACCCCCGGCTGCATCCAGACGTCGGCACGGATGCCCGGGTAGAAGACGCGATCGAGCAGCGAGCCGGGAAAGACGCCCGCGGTCAGCTGGCCGTCCGGGCGGATCCGCACCGGGCCCGGGACACGCGGACTGCCGCGGCTTGCGATGTCCCGCAGCGCGCGCTGCAGGAGGCGGAGGTTCCGGATCACGAAGTACGGGCCGACCAGCGCCTCCTCACCCGATTCGGGCCGGCCTGGATCCAGGCCCTCGGCAGCCACGCACGCGGCGGTCCATTCGTCCGCGACCGCCGCCACGTCCCGGACCAGCCGGTCGAGCAGCCGAAGCCGCTCCGGAACGGGCGTGATCACCCATGCCTCCCGGCTGGCCCGGACCGCGACTACCGCCGCGTCGAGGTCCGGGCGGGCATCGGCGGCGCCCCCGGCAGGGTGCGTGTCAGGACCGTGCAGCGGATGCACCCCGTGGGCGGGGTCACCGCCGGGAACGCGCGAGGGCGACGCAGCGGGCCCGGGCGCAGCGGCTCGCCCGGCCGGGGCCGAGGGATCGTTCACCACCGAGGGATCGGCGTGCAGAGAGGACACGGGGCGCTCCAGCAGGGACGACGAGGCACCGAATGGTACGGCACCGCCGCGGGAGCACACGAACGGCGCTCCCTTCGCCGGCACGTTCGGGGTGAAACCGTCGGGGGGCGCCTTGCCGTAGCCCTGTGAGACACTGCAACGCGGCAGGCGATCGTCCCCCGGCCCGATCGCCCCGCGTCCCTGAGCTGAGAGCATGCCGACCGTGAACCCGACCATCGACCGCCCCGCCGGCCCGTCGCGCCCACGCGCCGTGCCGCCTCCGGGCCCGGCGGCGCGTGCCGCGGCCGCGGGGATCGTCGCCGGGGCCGTGGGAATCGCCGCCAGCGAGCTGCTGGCCGGGGTGGTGCCGGGGACCCCGTCCCTGGTCGTCGCGGTGGGCAGCCTCGTGATCGCCCTGCAGCCACCCGGCGCGAAGGACCTTGTCGCGACGCTCTTCGGCACCGGCGACAAGACGGCACTCAACGTTGCCGTGGTGCTGGCCGCGCTGGCGGTCGCGGCGGGGGCCGGGATCCTGGGCCGCCGCGGCTTCGGGCGCGCCGGGCGCATCTTCGCCGCGTTCGGGTTCGTGGCATTCGTTGCCGCGTTCCTGGAGCCGCTCGACTCGGCGCCACTGGCAGCCCTGAACGCCGTGGTGGCGACGGCCGCCGGGATGGCCACGCTGCGCATCCTGCTGGCCGACGGTGGCTTCATCCGCCCGCCGGTCCTCCGCGCCGACGCCGCCGGCCCGCGCGAGCCCGCCCCGGCGGCCCTGCCGATGCCCGACTGGAACCGGCGACGCTTCCTGCTCCGGTCCGGGGGGTTCCTGGGGGCCGCCCTGGCCGCCGGCGCCCTGGGCCGCCTGCTCGTCGATCGTCAGCACCCCTCGGGCCCTCCCGTGTCGGCCGACCTTCCGGTCCCGGCCGAGGTGGTGCCACCCCTGACCCCGGCGGAGTCGCTGTCGGCGCCGGGGATCACGCCGCTGGTCATCCCCAACGGCCAGTTCTACCGGATCGACACCGAGCTGCTGGTGCCCCAGGTCGACGCCTCCACCTGGCAGCTGCAAGTGACCGGCATGGTCGACCATCCCCTCACGTTTACCTACCCGGAGCTCCTGGCGCTGCCCCTGTTCGAGCAGTACGTGACCCTCGAGTGCGTGAGCAACGTGGTGGGCGGGAACCTCATCGGCAACACGCTCTGGACCGGCGTCCATCTCAGGCAGGTCCTCGCCGAGGCGGGCGTGCAGGCGGGCGCCACGCAGATCGTCGGCCGCTCGGTCGACGGGTTCACGGTCGGGTTCCCGACGGCATGGGCGCTCGACCCGTCCCGGGAGCCGATGATCGCGGTGGGCATGAACCGCGTCCCGTTGCCTGCGGAGCACGGCTACCCGGCGCGCCTGATCGTGCCCGGCCTGTTCGGCTACGTGTCGGCCACCAAGTGGCTCTCCGAGATCGAGCTCACCACCCTCGAGGCGTTCGACGCGTACTGGGTCCGCCTTGGCTGGGCGAAGGACGGCCCGATCCTCACCGGGTCGCGCATCGACCATCCCGCCGACGGGGCCGGCCTGGCGGCCGGGCCGGTCGACATCGACGGGCTCGCGTGGGCGCCGGACCGCGGGATCCAGCGGGTCGAGGTCCGGGTGGACGGCGGGCCGTGGCAGACGGCCATGCTCAGCCGCGCGATCTCGAAGGCGACCTGGGTGCAGTGGATCCTCCGCTGGCAGGCGACGCCCGGGACGCACACCATCGAGGTGCGGGCGACCGATGGCACGGGTGCCGTGCAGACGGCGACGCCGGGCGGACCCGCGCCGGCCGGAGCGACCGGATACGACCAGGTGCAGGTGACCGTCGCCTGACGGTCGTCGGCGACGGTGCCCCGATCGCCGTCGCCGCGCGCCGTCGTCGCCGCGCGCCGTCGTCGCCGCGCGCCGTCGTGGCCGCGCCCTGTTCGTGGCCGCGCCCTGGTCGTGGCCGTGCACGGCCGTTTTGTTTCTATATGGAATGCATCTGCTATGCTCCGGGCATGGCGGGCACGGGCGGGATCGCGACCACGGGCGGGCGCACGGGCACGCGCTCGGTCGCGGCCACCGGCGAACCGGCCACCCTCGACGCACTGGAGTCACTGGCGATCGGCCCGGTCGCCGTCACGACGCTCGCCCTTGCGCAGGCCCGCGTCGAACTCACGTTCGCCCAGTGGCGCGCGCTGATGGTGGTGGCCGAGGGAGCCGACGGGGCGACCGTGAGCGAGATCGCCGTCGCCATCGGCTCGGCGACGTCCCCCGCGAGCCGGCTGGTCACCCGCATGCGCGACCGCGGACTGGTGCTGACCTGGAAGGATGCCCGCGACCACCGGGCCACGCGGGTCCACCTGAGCGAGCGGGGCTGGGCGGTCCGGGACCGCGTGGTGGCCCGCCGGCGCGAACTGCTCGGGTCCACGCTCCGGCAGCAGCCGCCGCTCTCCCCGCCGGTCGCCCTGATCCTCGCCCAGCTGGGACAGGCAATGCGGACCACACCGTGAGCGGCGCGGTCCCCCTGCGCCTGCGCGCCACGGCGGTATTGCCGGCCCTCCGTCGCCGCATCCGGTCCGCGCCGTACCTCCGGAAGTGGGTGATCCTGGGCGCCCTCATCGGAGTCGTTGCCGGACTGGGCGCGGTCGTCTTCTTCACCGCGCTCGAGCTGGGCACGCGGCTGTTCCTGGGGCTTCTGGCCGGCTACTACCCACCCGGCCCGGCAGGCGAAGGGGCGGCGCCCATCACCCCGATCGCGCGGCCCTGGCTGCTGCCCGTGGTGGTCGGGCTGGGCGGGCTCATCTCGGGCGCGATCGTGTTCCGCTTCGCGCCGGAGGCCGAGGGCCACGGCACGGACGCCGCGATCGGCGCCTACCACCACGGACCCGTAGCGCCGGCTGTCCGCCCGCGCGTGCCGCTGCTACGCTG
Source organism: Chloroflexota bacterium (assembly GCA_027457005.1). Taxonomy (GTDB): domain Bacteria; phylum Chloroflexota; class Limnocylindria; order Limnocylindrales; family CSP1-4; genus JAJYNJ01. The sequence continues at coordinate 7,790 of DAIDTV010000003.1, read as the reverse complement.
CACCGCGTGGACACGTCCGCGACCGGGCTGACCAGCGGCGAGGCCGCCGCGCGCCTGCGCGACGACGGCCCCAACGTCCTCGGCCGCGGTGGGCGTCGCACCCGCCTCGCGATCCTCGCCGCCCAGTTCGCGAGCCCCCTGGTCCTGATCCTGGTCATTGCCAGCCTCGTCAGCATCGTGGCCGGCGACCGGATCGAGGCGGGGATCATCCTCGCCATCGTGGCCATGAGCGCGGCCCTGGGCTTCGTGCAGGAGGCACGTTCCGAGGCCGCGGTCGCCGCCCTCCAGGCGCGGCTCACCCTCCGGGCCACCGTCGTCCGCGACGGAACCGAGCAGGAGATCCCCATCCACGACGTGGTGCGCGGCGACATCGTGGTGCTCAACGCCGGGGACATCGTTCCCGCCGACGGCCGGGTCGTCGAGGCCAACCACCTCTACGTCGACGAGTCCTCGCTCACCGGCGAGTCGGCGCCGGCGCTGAAGTCGCCCCGGGACGGCGATCTCGACCCCGCCCGCGACGAGGACCGCCCGGGCCTTGCCTTCTTCGGCACCAGCGTGGTGAGCGGCACCGGACGGGTGATGATCGTCGCCACCGGCGCTCGTACCAGCTACGGCGAGATCGCGCGACGCCTCACGGAACGCGCGCCGGAGACCGACTTCCAGCACGGCATCCGTGCCTTCGGCCTGCTCGTGGCGCGGGTCACGCTGATCCTGGTGGTGTCGGTGCTCGCCATCAACGTCGCGCTGCACCGCCCGCTCCTGGACTCGCTGCTGTTCGCGATCGCCCTCGCGGTCGGGCTGACGCCGGAGCTGCTGCCCGCGATCGTGACGCTCAACCTCACGCGGGGGGCCCGCGCGCTGGTGGCCCACGGGGTGCTGGTCAAGCGCCTGCCGGCGATCCAGAACCTGGGCAGCATCACGATCCTCTGCACCGACAAGACCGGCACCCTCACCGAGGGGCACCTGCAGCTGGTGCGCTCGAGCGGAATCGACCGCGACGACGCGGTGGAGGCGAGTCACGCCCTCGAGCTCGCCTATCTCAACAGCCACCTCCAGGCCGGGTTCACGAACCCGCTCGACGCGGCGATCCTCGCCGGCGCTCCCGCGCCGCCGGACCTCGCGAGCTGGCAGAAGGTGGCGGAGCTCCCGTACGACTTCAACCGCCGGCTCCTCAGCGTGGTCGCGGCTCGGCCGGGCGAGCCGCCGCTCCTCGTCACCAAGGGAGCGCCCGAATCGGTGATCGCACGGGCCAGCCAGGTGCGCGAGGAACACACGGCACGGCCGATCGACGGGGCGGAGCACGCCCGACTGGCGGCGCTGGTCGACGGGGCGTCGGCGGAGGGGTACCGGATCGTCGCGGTGGGATCACGGGTTCTCGCCACGGACGAGCTTGCCGGGCCGGAGTCGGGCGCGGCCGGACCCGAGGCTGCTGCACGGCTCGAGCGCGACCTGGTCTTCGAGGGGGTCATCCTGTTCAGCGATCCGGCCAAGGCCGGCGTCGGGATGACGATCTCCCAGCTGGCCGGCCAGCACGTGGCGCTCAAGATCGTGACCGGCGACAACGAGCTGGTGGCCAGGCACGTGGCAGGCGAGGTGGGACTCGCCATCGAGGGCGTGCTGACCGGCGAGGAGATGCGGACCCTGAGCCACCCAGCGCTGGTGGCCCGCGCGGCCCGCACCACGCTCTTCGCCCGGGTGGACCCGGACCAGAAGCTCCGCGTGATCCGCGCCCTGCGCGAGGCGGGCGCGGTGGTGGGCTACCTCGGGGACGGCATCAACGACGCACCGGCCCTGCACGTGGCCGACGTGGGGATCAGCGTGGACAACGCCACCGACGTCGCGCGCTCGGCGGCCGACATCATCCTGCTCGAGCCGAGCCTGGAGGCCATCAGCCAGGGCGTGACCGAGGGACGGCGCACGTTCGCCAACACGCTCAAGTACATCCGGATGGGCACGAGCTCGAACTTCGGGAACATGCTGAGCATGGCCGGGGCGGCGCTGCTGCTGCCGTTCCTGCCCATGACCCCGGCGCAGATCCTGCTCAACAACCTGATCTACGACGCGTCCCAGACGGCCATCCCGACCGACACGATCGATCCCGACGTGGCGGCCGAGCCGGCCAGCTGGGACATCCGGGGCATCGAGCGCTTCATGGTGCTCTTCGGGCCCATCTCGTCGATCTTCGACTACCTGACGTTCGGGCTGCTGCTGCTGGTGCTGGGGGTGAACGAGACGGCGTTCCACACCGGCTGGTTCATCGAATCGCTGTTCACGCAGATCCTGGTCGTGCTGGTCATCCGGACGCGACGGAGCCCGTTCTGGTTGAGCCGGCCGAGCCGGGAGCTCGCTGCGGCGATCGCGGTCGCGCTCGCCGTGGCGGTCGCGCTCCCCCTGAGCCCGCTGGGGCCCGTCCTGGGCTTTGCCGCGCTCCCGCCGGCGTTCTGGGTGCTGCTCGCGGTCATCGTGGTGGCGTACCTGGCCCTCGTCGAGACCGCCAAGCGATGGTTCGAGGCGCGCCGCCGGCGTGAGCAGACGGCGCGCCAGGGTTCGCCCGGGATCAGCCGGCCGGTTCGGTCGTCCCCCTGACGGTCAGGACACCGGCCCGATGGAGCCGGTGATGGGCAGGGAGTCGGACCCGCGCGGGCTCACCACGCTGGCGCGGTACCGGAGCCCGGCGTAGCCGCCGGAGCCGATCGAGGTCCAGGCGATCGTGAGGTTGCCCTGCACATCGAGCGAGCCTCGCCAGACGCCCAGCCACCGCCCGCCGTCGTTGGTGACCTCCGAGGTGCCCCACCAGTCGGCGCTGCCGTCCGGCCGGGTGTCGGCGTTGAAGTTGCGCGTCGAGGCGCCGCTGACGCGTTCCTCGGTCGTGTACTCGTAGCAGCTGATGTACGCGTTCCGCGTCTGCGTGACGTCGCCGGCGGTCGTCGTCGATCCGTAGGTCCCGAGCTGAGTGTCCCCGCACTGCTCGGTGCCGGAGATCGCGAGCGACGTCGCGACCGGCGCACCGGACTGGCCGGCCGACACTGGCTCGATGGTCCCGGTCACGTCCCAGGTGCTCCCGGTGTCCGAACTGGTCGACGTGGAGCGGAACTGGAGCCCGGCGTACGCGCCGGTTCCCTTCAGGACGGCGGCCCCGCGGTGCGTCGTATAGCCCGCGTCGATGATCCCGGCGAACCAGCCGGTCCACGTGCCGCCGTCGCCGGCGATGACCTGCGTCCCCCAGTACTCGGCGCTCTGGTCAGCGCGGATGTCGATGCTGACGTGGACGGTGCCGGTGCCCCGGATTCGAGCGTCGGCGGTGTCGGCGAACCAGCATTCCATGACGAGGCCGCGGACCTGGTCGACGGCCCCGACCTGGGTCTCGGTCGGCACGTCGGTCTCCCCGCAGGTCTGGGTGGTGTTGACGGCGACCGGCGACGGCGCGGGTGTGGGCGCCGGAGTCGGGCTCGCGGTCGCCACCGGCGCGACGACCCCGCCCGCGGCCGGCTCGTTGCCGGCGCGCCCGAGCAGTACCACGCCGGACATGATGGCCGCGGCCACGACGACCACGGTAACGACCGCCACGGCCAGCGAGCGGCCGGTGTGACCGGCCCGCTGCGGGGTGACGGGCGTGAGATGCAGGCTGTCCATTGCGTGCCTCCACAGGGCGGCGGCGCAGACACGTCGACGAGGATGGGTCAGGGCGTGGTCGATCGCCGCCGCTGTCGCCCGGTCCGGTGCCGTGACCGGCCCGTCCTCGAGCCACCGAGCGAGCTGCGCATCGAAGTCGTCTTCGCGGTTCACGCCGTGTGCCTCCAGGCGACGACGCCCCTGGCGTCCGCCTCGAACGCGGCGCGGAGACTCCGCACCGCGTAGTGCAGCCGGGACCCTGCCGTGCCGACCGGGATGCCGAGCGTCTCGGCGATCTCGGTTACCGGAAGGCCGGCGTAGTAGTGGAGGACGAGGACCGCCCGGTGCTCGGGCGTCAATCGTCGGAAGCCCTGCTCGAGCTCGTCGCGCTCGACGATGGCAGTCGCCTGGTCGCAGCCGATGGGCCCGTCGGCTGGCGTGATCGGCCGGACCCGCGCCGTCCAGCGTCGGGCGCGCCGGGCCTCGCGGTAGCTCGCCCGAACGACGAGCCGGCAGGCCCACGCGTCGAACCGCCCGGTGTCGCGCAGGTCCGGGAGATCCTCCCAGACATCCACCAGCGCCTGTTGCAGGGCGTCCTCGGCACGGTCGGCATCCCGGAGGATCCGGAAGGCCACGGCGTACAGGCGGTCCGCGGCAAGATGGACCACGGCGGCGAATGCCTCCTGGTCCCCCCGCTGCGCCTGCTCCACGAGCTCGCGCTCCACCGTGCCGCTCCCCCCAGAGCACATCGGCTGTCATGTGCTCACCCCTGATGGGGCACGCAATGGCGTGGATCATTCAAACCCCGCCGGTCGCGCGGCAACAGGGCCGTTGGTCGCACCGGGTCCGTATGCGCGCTCCGGTGCGCGCAGGCACCACGGCCGTCACACGCGGGCCTCGTTCCGCGTTTACCGGTGTGCGCGAGGGGCCGATCGTTCCCCGCCGTTCAGGCGGCGTGTGACAGGCAGGACGGCCCCTCGCCATTGCCCCACGGCTCGCCAGCCAGCCTGCCACGCCGCGCGGCGGCCCGCGCCATGGCTGGAGCAGCCCGTCAGGACGCGGACGCCTGCTCCGCTTCGGTGGCCGGTTCCACGATCTCGCCGGGCCGACCCGATCCCAGCACCGAGTAGTGCTGGACGTCAACCTCCAGCAGGCGGTCCTCGAAGCCGCGGAAGAGCACCGCGTCCCACAGCAGGTTCCGGCCGCCGACCGCCGCGTAGACCGCATCCAGGTCGTGCCAGGTCGATGCGACCAGCAGGCGCGTGGCGTCCTCGTCCTCCTGCGTCGCCCACGTCACGTGGACCAGCCCGGCAGGCCTGGCGTCCACGAGTTCCCGGACCCGGCGGAACAGCGCGGGGGCGTCACCGGGGCGCACGCGTGCCTGCAACATGCGGTAGATCATGCGCGGACCTCGGCGTCCGGGAAGGCGGCGGAATCGATCATCGCGCGCGCATTCTCGCGCCGGCGATGTTGCAGACGCACAACAGCGCGGCCGGAGCGCGGGCGCCACGGCGGCCGGCGGGCGCCACGGTGACCGGCGGGCGCCACGGTGGCCGGCAGGCGCCCGGGACTGGGCACCAAACCCCGGGCCCCCAGCCCGGCGCGCGACGTCAGGCGCGGGCAGCGACCGTGCAGGAGTCACCGCTCGCGACGAGCCGCAGCCGCCAGGCAAGCGTTCCCCCGAGCAGCACCAGGGACGCGGCGCCGATGACGGGCTGCAGCGGCGCGAACACCGAGAGCGCCCCGCTGGCGCCCAGGAGCAGCAGCGCGACCTTGTTGCAAAGCGGGCATCCGATCGCCAGGAACGCGGCCATGCCGCCGATGGTCGCGGCCGTGGAGCCGGAGTTGCCCGCGACCACGGCGCCAGGGGATCCGGCGCCCGACTGGACCGGGGTGCCCGGCCCGATCGGGACCGCGGCCGTCACGGCCGCGGGAATCCCCGTCAGCGGCCCGTACGTGGCGGCGATGAGTCCCATCATCGGGGCCGAGAGGAGCCACACGGCGATGGCGAACGGCTCCGGCGGGATGCTCCGCCCGAACACGGGGTTCGGGATGATCGCCGCGACCAGGCCGAACCCCAGCAGGGACACCACGCTCCAGGCCAGGGCCCGGGCGGCGAACCGCCGGTCCGACACCGCGGCCAGTGCCCGCGCGGACTCGCGGACGTACGAGGCCACCGAGCACGCCACCGCGGCAGGCGGACAGGTCGAGTTCATCGCGATCGCCGGGCGCGCGAGGTTGCCCCGCCCCGGCCTCGCCGTCGGTTCATCCGGGCGCCTCCCCTAGAACGTCATGATCTCGTAGCCGTCGAGCATCCGGCGCTCGACTTCCTGGCCCGCGGGAACCAGCTCGGCGCCGGCCTCCTCGAGCCGCCGGGTCACCCCGAGCTGGTCCGCCACGGCGCGGCACGCCAGGGGGGCACCCTTGCGCCGGACGATCGCGAGTGCGTCGTCAAGGTCCGCCGGCGGGTCCGCGAGCAGCCGCTCGCTGGGGCCGAAGAACAGGACCCGTACGTCGGACAGGGCGCCGCGCTCGACCATGCGCGCTGCCATCCGTACCCCGATGGACGCCTTGACGTCGTCGGACACGATCACCACGAGCAGCTTGTCCGTCATCGGGACGCCCCGGTGATCAGGCGGCGGCGACGGCGGCCGGCGTCTCGCGCAGGATCGCGAGCAGGTCGGTCGAGTCGATGATGAGGTGGTCGTCCCCCTCCAGGCGGATCTCGGTGCCCGTGTACTTGGGGAAGAGCACGCGGTCCCCGACACTGACCTTGATCGTCTCGGTGTCGTCACCGACGGCGACGACCTCTCCGCGCTGCGGCTTCTCCTTGGCGGTGTCGGGGAGCAGGATCCCGGACTTCGTCACGCTCTCCTCGGCGAGAACGCGGACGAGCACGCGGCTGCCGAGCGGCTGGACCTGGGTGGACATGGCAGATGACTCCTTCTGCTGTGCGAACAGATGGCTGGCGACGACGTGCGATGGGGACCGCACGGGGATGACCCGGCGGTCCACGGCTCAGTTGACGGGCGAGCCGGCGCGGAGGCCGAGCAGCGCGTCGATGCGACCCTGGTCGAAGCCGACGATGGGACGGCCGTCGATCTCGATGACCGGGACTCCCATCTGGCCGGTTCGCCGGACCAGGTCGCGGGCTGCGGAGGCATCCCGGCTCACGTCGATCTCGCGGAACGGCACGCCCCGGGTGCGCAGGTAGCTCTTGGCGCGGCTGCACCACGGGCACGTGGGCGTGGTGAAGACCAGCACCCGGTGAGGGCGCGCTGTCGCTCCGGTCATGCCTCGACCTCCAGGCTGGCGACCACGCGCTGCAGACGCTCGCGCGCATCGGCGGCGACCGCGGTCACGGCTGCGTTGTCCACGATTCCCAGCGCAGCGTCCGGGTCCATGGCCTCGACGATGGTCTCGCCCCCATCCTCGCGCAGCACGACATTGCACGGCAGGAGGGCTCCGATCGACGGATCGGCCTCGATCGCCCGGTGTGCCAGCGGCGGGTTGCAGGCCCCCAGGATGAGGTAGGGGGCCTGTTCGATGCCGAGCTTCGCCCGCATCGTGGCCGCCACGTCGATCTCGGTCAGCACGCCGAACCCCTCGGCCCTCAGGGCCGCTTCGACGCGGGGCCTGGCGTCGGCGATGGGCATCCGGAGGCGCGTGCCGAACGTGTAGCGCGTGCCGGTGGTCATGGGTCTCAACTC
>DAIDTV010000003.1:0-458 GCA_027457005.1 Chloroflexota bacterium | reverse complement strand
CCGGCCGGGCGGGCCCGCCAGCCGGTCGCCCGCCAGGCTCCCGCATGGCGCGACGGCCGACCAGTCGATCGATGATCCGGCAGGCGTCCACGATCTCGGGCTCGCTCAACCGGTACAGGACGGTGGTCCCATCGCGGCGGGTCTCGACGATCCCCGCGTGGCGCATGACGCCGAGGTGCTGGCTCGCGTTGGCGAGCGTGACCCCGAGGACCGACGCCAGCTCGCCCACCGATCGCTCGCCGACGGCGAGCGCGTCGATCAGGGTCAGCCGCTTCGGGTCCGTCAGGACCTTGCAGACCTCCGCGTGGAGGCGGTATCGCTCCGCGTCCCGTTCGTCCAATGGTTCTCCATCCGGCCTGTGCCCCGCGCCGCCCGGCCGGCGGGGTGCGAGGTGCCGCGTATGCTAGCCAATATTGCGTGATTGCGCAAGTAGATGAGGAAGACCCGGCGGTCCGTAC
>DAIDTV010000002.1 GCA_027457005.1 Chloroflexota bacterium | reverse complement strand
GGCCTGAACCGGGGTCACGGCGGCCGTCGTCGGTGAGGCGGGACGTGCCCGGCCGGACCGCAGCCGCGGCCGACCTCGCGCCGGCAGCTGGTGCCGCGGCCGACGCCGTGCGAGCAGAATCCGCGGCGTGGAGGACCCGCCCGCCTTCGTCGAGCTGCGCGCCTACGGCCCGCTGAACGACTTCCTGCCCGGGCCCCTCCGTGGCCGCCCGCTGCGACGTCGCCTGTACGGCACGCCCGCCGTGAAGGACGTCATCGAGGCGGCCGGGATCCCGCACCCCGAGGTGCAGCTGGTCTGCGTGAATGGGGAGCCGGTCGGGTTCGGGCAGCGACTCCAGCCTGCCGATCGCGTGGCGGTCTACCCGCCGTTCCGGACGGTCGACCTGGGCCTGGTGGTCCTCGCGGGTCCGCCGCCGTTGCCGCCGGGCCAGGCGACGTTCGTACTGGACGGCCACCTCGGCCGCCTGGCCGCGTATCTCCGGCTGTCCGGCTTCGACACGCTCTACCGGCGCGATTCGGCCGACGACGAGCTGGCCCGGATCGCCGGGGACGGCCGGATCCTGCTCACCCGCGACCTCGGCCTGCTCAAGCGCTCGGCGGTCGTCCGGGGCGCGTTCGTGCGCTCGGACCGCCCCTCCGAGCAGTTGATCGAGACGTTCCAGCGGTTCGACCTGGCCGGTGCGGTGCATCCCTTCGCACGCTGCCTGACCTGCAACCGGCTCCTCGAGCCGGTGGACCGGGAATCCGCGCGTGAGTTGGTCCCGCCCCGCGTGTTACGCGAGCAGAACGAGTTCCGGCGCTGCCCGGCCTGCGGGCGGCTGTTCTGGCGGGGATCGCACGTCGCGCGCATGGCGCGAATCCTGCAGCGCGCCGTCGAGGCCCCGAACGGTTGTGCCGCGGGCTGACGCATCGGCCGCCGCCTGATCGGTCAGGCTGTGATCGGCCGCCGCGTGATCGGCCCGGCCGTGATAGGCCCGGCCGTGATCGGCCCAACCGTGATCGGCCGGCTTGCGGTCAGCCGCCGCCGAATCGTGGCTGCACGACCCACCGGGCGGACAGGGTCGCGCCCGGGATCGCGAGTGCCGTGATCACGGCGGCGGCGAACGACAGGGCGACCCCGAGCGAGCCGAGCGACAGGTTGATGACGGCGAAGAAGCCGGTGAACGCGAAGAGGCCGATCAGCAGCCCCCGCAGCACGTCCATCGCCTGCGCGCCGCCCTCGAGGTGGTGCGTGAACCCGGCCAGGACCGCGGCGTAGACGGGGAACGCCGCGAGCAGGCCGGTCAGGTGGGGCCCGAGCGCCGGCGCCACGGCCGTCAGCAGCACCACGATCGCGGTGCCGACGACCATCCGTGCCGGCAGATCCCATGCCGGTGGCTCCGTGCCTGTCACGCGGACTCCCGACGGCGGAATGGCCAGGAACGAGAGCGCCAGGATCGCGACCACGACCGCGACCTCTCCGCCCAGCGGGAGCAGCAGCGCCGGCTGGATCGCCACCGACGCCAGGACGTAGCCGAGGCTGCCCGCGGCGATGGCGAGCGGCCAGCGCACGTGACGCCCGACGGCGGCGTACGCGAGGCAGAAGCCGGCCTCCGCCGCCGCTCCCCCGATCGACCCGATCGCCGCGGCGACCGCGAACGACGTGCCGTGGTCGAGGGCCAGGAAGAACGCCACGGGCCCCGACGTCAGGGGAAGCCCCACCAGCCACCCGCCGATCCCGGGTCCCCAGCGGCGCGCGGCGAGCGTCGCGCCGCCGATCAGCGCCGGGGTGACGATCAGCTTGAAGAGGAGGGTCGGCACGCGCCGAAGCGTACCGTCCGCGCCTCGTCAGCGAGCGGCAGCGCTGCCCCGCTCCTCTGCCGCGGAAGCCGGTTCCGAGGCGGCCCGCGCCGCGGCCAGCGGCAGGACCTCGACCGTCGCGTTGTAGTCGGGGACCAGCGCGACCGGGTCGCGCCGCCCGGGCCGGATCAGCGGGTTCGCCTCCGGGAAGAACATCTGGACGTTGCGCGGCTTGATGGCCGCGATCTTCACCGTGGCGCGGACCTCACCGTCCTCGGACCGGACGAGGACCCGGTCGCCCTCCCCGAGGCCCAGGGCGGACGCGTCCCCGGCCGAGATGAAGAGGGCGTCGCGCATCGCGCCCGTCAGCGGATCCCGCTTCTTGAACACCATCGAGTTGAACTGCTTGCCCCGGCGGGTCGATAGCCGGAACCGGCCGTCGGGGATCGACAGGTCGGGCGGATCCACCGGGTCGAAGTGCGCCTTCCCGTCGGGTGTCGGGAAGACCCAGCCGTCGCACAGGCGCTCGCCTCCCCACTGCACCTGGTCGCCCGCCTTCCGGAGCTTCTCGATCCCGCGATAGGACGGGATCACCCTCGCGATCTCGTTGCGGATCTGCTGGCCGGTGCGGAAGTCGACCAGGTGCGCCCGCTCCGGATCGACCCGCTTCGCGAGGTCGACCAGGATCTCCCACTCACTCCGCGCCTCGCCGACCTTCGGCCCCGGGATCCGCGGGCTGAAGAGGATCCGGCGTTCGGTGGTGGTCTCGGTACCGCCGCCCGGCTGCTCGTACCGGGTGCGTGCCGGCAGCAGGACCACCTCCTCGCCGGGGTCGACCAGCATCTGCGAGGTGATCACGATGTCCTGGTGCACGCGCAGCGGCACGCGCTCGAGCGACTCCCGGACCTCCTCGGGGTCGGGCAGCACGTCGAGGAAGTTGCCGCCGCTCGAGTAGAGCAGGTCGATCTCGCCGCGGCCACCGGCCTCCACCATCTCGGCCGCCGAGAGCCCGCGCTCGCCCCGGATCTCGAACCCGTACTGCGCCGAAAGTGCTGCCGCGCTCTCCGGCGTCACCGGCACGGCGCCCGGCAGCACGGTGGCGTAGGCGCCCATCTCCGCGCCGCCCTGCACGCCCGAGTGGCCGCGCATCGGCATGAGACCTGCGCCGTCGCGGCCCACGTTGCCTCTCGCCAGCGCCAGGTTCACCATCGCCCGCACGTTGTCGCTTCCGTGGACGTGCTGGGTGATGCCCATCGCCCACACCAGCACGGCGCATCGCGCGCTGGCGTACATGCGCGCGAACCGGGTCATCTCCTCCCGGGTCGTGCCGCTCGCCCGCTCCAGGTCCTCGAAGGACTGGCGTTCCAGCGCAGCCTTCAGGTCCTCGAAGCCCGACGCATGCGCCTCGATGAACCGCTCGTCGACGCCACCCTCGGCGATCAGCACCTTCAGGACGCCATTGATGAAGGCCATGTCGCCGCCGGTGTCGACCGCGAACCACTCGTCGGTCATCTTCGTGCCGAAGATCGCGCTCTCGACGTTGGACGGCACCCAGTAGCGCTCCATGCCCGGCTCGCGGTACGGGTTGACCACGGCGACCTTCGTGCCACCCTTGCGGGCAAGGTAGAGGTACTTCATGAAGACCGGCTGCGCGTTGGCCACGTCGGCGCCGAAGATCACGACCAGGTCGCTCTGCAGGACGTCCCTGTAGGACACCGTGGTCGCGCCCACGCCGAGCGCCTTCTTGAGGCCGGCGGTGGACGGCGCATGGCACACGCGGGCCGCGTTGTCGATGTTGTTGGTGCCCAGGAAGCGGGCCACCTTCTGGGCGACGTAGTAGACCTCGTTGGTGATCCCGCGGCTGGTCAGGTAGAACGCGATCCGCTCCGGACCGGCTCGCCGGATGCGCCCGGCGACCAGCCCCAGCGCCTCGTCCCAGGACACCCGGCGGAAGCCCGGCTCGCCTCGCCTCCGGACCATGGGGTAGGCGAGCCGCCCCATGTCCCGCAGCTCGGCGCCGCTCATGTGCCGGAGCGATGCCACGTCCGCCAGCCGCTGGTGGTCGAACGGGCGGGCAGTGTTGTACCTGAGCAGGCTCAGGCGGGTGGTGCAGAGATGGACGCTGTCCATGGTCCAGTCATGGAACCCGCTGACGCCGAGCGCGCAGCCGTCGCAGACGCCGTTCCGCAGGATCCGGAGCGCGTAGGGGAGGGCACGCCGGTTGTCCCACAGCGTCTCGGCGATCTCCATGTAGTGGTTCGGCTTGAGCTCGCCGATGCCGTTCGGTTTCCAGCCCGCCCACAGCTCGGGGGCCACGAACCGGGGGTGCTTCGGGATGTGCACGGGCAGGTGCGGGGAGCGATGCGCCGGCGAGTGCGAGGGCTCGGGGCCCGGCGATCCCGGCGTGGACGACGACGACTCGTGGACGGCCATGTCAGACCCCCAGCTCGATGCGATCTGGATGCGCGTACACGTTGAACCCGTCGCCGCGGAGGAAGCCGACCAGCGTCATCCCCAGCCGGTCCGCGGCATCCACGGCCAGGTCGGTCGGCGCCGACACGGCGCAGGTGACGGGAATACCGGCCATCGCGGCCTTCTGCACGATCTCGAAGCTGACCCGGCCGGAGACCATCAGCACCGACCGGTTTAGCGGCAGCCGGCCCGCGCGCAGCATCGCGCCGACCAGCTTGTCGAGCGCGTTGTGCCGCCCGACGTCCTCCCGCGCGGCGGCCAGCCGGCCGGAGGCGTCGAAGAGGCCGGCGGCGTGCAGGCCGCCGGTCGAGTCGAACACGCGCTGCGCCGACCGCAGGGCGACGGGAAGCGCGAGGAGGGTGGTCCTGGCAACGGACGGTCCGGCCGGAAGCCGCTCGCAGCGCGTCTCCACGGCGTCGAGCGACGCCTTCCCGCAGATGCCGCAGCTCGCCGACGCGACGAAGTTGCGGGTGGCGGCAAGGGACGGGTCGAACCTGCGGGCCAGGCGCACCGTGACCACGTTGTCGGGACGCGCGACCGTCCCCGGGTCCCCGAGCTCGAAGCCGGTGAGGTCCCCGGGGCCGATCAGGCCCTCGGTCCAGAGGAATCCGGCCGCCAGCTCCTCGTCGTTGCCCGGCGTGCGCATGGTGACCGCGACCGGAACGGGCTCCTGCCCGGGGCCGGCCGCCCGGATCTCCATCGGCTCTTCGCCGGCAAGGTCGTCGTCGCGCGCGGACACGACCGAACCGCGGACGGCAAGCGTCCGGGTCTCGACGATGTCCCGGCTCGGCGAGGGAAGCTTGGCGTACACCGCGCTGCCTCGGGATGCGTGGCCTGAGCGGGCAATCGGCTCAGTAGCGCCGCCGCCCCGGTCCGGGCGGTCGGTCCATTCGACTATAGCCCTATGCGCATGAATGCGCGTCCGGGGCCCGTTGCCGCACAATCGCGTCGATCACGCGAGGAGGCCGAGTGGCCTGCCACAGCACCTGGGGGTGACGCTCAGATGGACGCGCGTCCCGATCCGACGACCGGAATGAGCCTCGACGCCTGGCTGGCGATCCTGCGCGCCGTGCCCGAGCTCGCCGCCGTCGAGGTGACCCGCGACGAGCAGCGCGCACTGCTGGACCTGACGCGCGTGGCGGCGCACCGCAGCGAGCGGATCGCGGCGCCCGTCACCGCGTACCTCGTGGGCATCGTGATGGCGTCGGCCGACCCGGCGCGGCGGGCGGAGCGGATCCGCGGACTCGCGGACGCGCTCGACCCGGATGAGCGGAGCGAGCCGGCGGGATAGGCGCCGGTCCCGGAAGCGGCCCCGGCCGCCCCTCGGCGGGGGTCGTTGCCTCGGGCGTGGCCTCAACCACGATCGCTGCCTCGGGGCGGACCCGGTTGTACACGGCTGCGAGCAGGCCGGCGAGCAGCGCGCCGAGCAGCGCGAGGACGATCCCTCCGGCCAGCGACATCCCGGCCACCACCAGGTACCAGGATCGGCCGACGCTCTCCAGCGCATCGCCCTGGTCGCCGAACGGGAGAAGGTTCGCCCCGATCCCGTACGTCGTCGTGAGCTCTCGTTCCCAGCCGGCCAGCGCGCCCGCGAACCACGCCAGGACGGCCCCCAGGATCGCGCCCAGCACCAGGCCGTGGGCGAATCCGACCAGCGCACCAGCCCGCATCGCCCCCGCGACGGACACCCCGCCCAGCCGTCCGCGGAGGAGACCCGGCTGTGCCGTGCTCACCGGCGTCTCCCGGGGAGGGGGCTGGCCGCGAGGCCATGACGTGCCGCCGCCGGGTCTCCTGCCCGGATCGCGAGCATGAGGGCCCCGGAGAGCACGAGTGCCGCGAATCCGAGCGCGAACGCGACGTACGCCAGGAGCAGCGACACGTCCGCATAGCTGCTCGACCCGCCGGGCGCAGCCTGCCCGGCGATCTCGCGGTCATCCGGAGCCGGCAGATCGCTCGGCCGGGTGACCGACCCGAAGAGCGACGCGGCGGCCGCCGCCACGGGCCGCGGCGAGCCGTCCGGCGCGAAGAGCCCGAACTGCTCGATGGCGAGCCGCGGCTGCATCGTGAAGTAGTCGTCGAGCGTCCACCAGACCATCACCGACACGTATCCCCCGTCGTGGTTCGTCGCCCGCGCGGCGAGCTGGCCGCCGGTCTCCTCCATGATGCGGACCTGCCTGGCAGGACCGTCGGGAGGGTCCGCCCAGGTGCCGAACTCCAGGATCGCGATGGGCTGCTCCGGGAAACGCCGGCGCGCCGCCACGAGCGCGTTGCGCGTGCCGCCGACGGGCTCGGCCCCGTAGAACACGCCGTGGTAGAAGGTGAAGCCGGCGACGTCGAGCGATGCGGAAGTCGAGGACGCGGGGTCGAAGGCGTAGTCCGCCTGCCCAACGAGCCGGCTGGGGTCAAGGGCGTGGAGCAGGCCGCGGAGCCGCTCCAGCGCGCCGGCCTGCACCTCACCGCCCGTGGATTCGTTCGTCAGCCCGTAGAACATCACCGACGGGTGGTTCATGTCGCGCAGGACCATCTCCTGCAGCATCTGCTGCGGGATCCCCCGGCCCATCGCGATCGTGAGCGCCAGCGTGGGGTAGTGGCCCAGCGGGAGCTCTTCCCAGGCGGCGAGTCCCAGCCGGTCGGCCAGCATCAGGAGCGCGGGTTCCGCGGGCAGGTGTCCGGTTCGCAGGAGCGTGGCGCCGACCTGCTGAGCCCGTCGCAGCGCGGCCAGGGCCGGCGCGGGCACGGCAAGGGGCCGCGCCGAAACCGGCCTCCCGTCTGCGTCCAGGATGAGCTCCTGGTCCGGGATCGCGACCCCGGCCAGCGTAGTGGGCGTCCCGTTCACCAGGAGCCGCGAGGCGGCCCGGTCCACCTCGACCTGCCGCAGCCCGAACGACTCCATGAGCTCGTCGGCGGTGCCTCCCGTCGTGACCGTGACGCGGGCCACGTACAGCCGGGGAGCGCCGATGCCCCAGCGGCTCGGCTCGCTGACGGGCAGGTCGCCGGCCAGCACGCGGACCCCGCCGGGTGCCAGCGTCCCGGTGGCAAGGTTGCGTACCGCCACCGGCACGGCGCTCGCCGGAACCATGGCGCGCGGGTCGGGGTCGAGGATGCCCGCCGAGTCGACGGCGGCCGGCAGGAAGGCGATCTCCACCTCCCCGGCGGGGGGCTCACGCCCGCGGTTCTGGACGACGATCGACACGCGTGCGCCCCCGGTCCCCGGGACGACGTCCGCCCTCGCCGCGGCGACCGGAGCGCTTGCCTCGATCCAGGCGGGCTGGACGATGCCACCGAAGTTCCACCAGTCGGCCAGCCCCCACGGCACCACGTCCATCCGGGTGCCCCATGCCGGGACGTCCACCCTGAGCGCGAGCACGTGGGTGACGCCGGCGCGCGCGACCCGCTCGATCGGAAACGCGAACGGCGTCGCCCCGCCCTCGTGATAGCCCAGCCAGCGGCCGTCCAGCCACACGTCGGCGACGTAGTTGACCGCGCCGAACTTCAGGGTGATGGCCGAGCCCGCCCAGCCGGCGGGGACCGCGAACGAGCGCCGGTACCATGCGCCACCGCCGCTTCGATCGGGGGGTGGGTCGAAGCTGCCGGGCACGTCCACGCTGGCCCAGGTCCGGTCATCGTAACCGGCGAGCTGCCGGCCCCGCGCCTCCCGCTCGATGGCCGCGAGGGACGTCCCCCGGTCGGCCATGGACAGCGCCGTGTCGAGCGCCAGGCGCTGCACCCGCCACGTGCCCGACAGATCGACGCGCGGCCGAGGCTGGAAGCCGAAGCTCGGGACGGGAATGCCGTCCTGCATGGCGACGGAGGTGCCCTCGACGTCGACGACGGAGAGCGTGGGCGCGAGCGAACCTGCCGCGGGCGACGGGACGCAGCCCCACGTCGCCAGCGGGACAAGGATCCAGCAGGCAAGCGTCAGCGCGACCCGCGCTCGACCGAGCGCCCCGGCCCCTACCGTCTTCTGCCACCCTCCGGCGTCGCCTGCCGTCACCAACGGGTCGACACCACCAGCGCGAATCATGATCCTGGCGTGCGCCCCCGTCAGGGCCGACCGGCCCTCACGACCAGCCCCTAGACTTGGCCCGTGATCCGCACCGTGACCGCCACCCGCTACGTCGCGCCGCTCCGCGAGGGCGGGTCGCTGCCCGCGATCGTCGAGGCCGACGACGACGGCCTGTACGTGGCGAAGTTCCGGGGGGCCGGGCACGGGGCGAAGGCGCTCGTCGCCGAGATCGTCGCCGGCGAGATCGGCCGCGCGCTGGGGTTGCTGGTGCCGGACATCGTCCTGGTCGACCTGGACCCGGCGCTCGCGGCCGGTGAGCCTGACCCGGAGATCCAGGAGCTGCTCCAGCGCAGCGCGGGCCGCAACGTCGGCCTGGACTTCCTGCCGGGGGCGCTCGGCTTCGACCCCGCGGCCGGGTTCGCGCCGGACCCCGGGCTGGCCGCCGACGTGGTGTGGTTCGACGCGTTCGTCACCAACGTCGACCGCACGGCCCGGAATCCGAACCTGCTGGTCTGGCACCGCCGGCTCTGGCTCATCGACCACGGCTCGGCGCTGTACATCCACCACACCTGGCGGAGCCCGGCCGAGCACGCCGTCCGGCCGTTCCCCCAGAGCCGCGACCACGTCCTGCTGCCCTACGCGGGATCCATAGCCGAGGCCGACGAGCGGCTCGCGCCGCGGCTCGGCCCGGACCTGCTGGCCTCGATCCTGGCCGACGTGCCCGACGAATGGCTGGCGCCCGAGCACGGCCTGGCGGACGCCGATGCGCACCGGCGGGCCTACGCGGACTACCTGCAGCGCCGCCTGGCCGCGCGGCGTCACTTCGTGGAGGAGGCGGACGATGCCCGCATCGCCGCGTAGCCCGTTCGCCTACACGATCCTGCGGGTGGTGCCCCACGTCGAGCGCGGGGAGTGCATCAACGCCGGCATCCTGCTCTGGTGCCGCACGCGGCGGTTCCTCGGCGCCCGGGTGTACGTCGACGAGGCGCGGCTCCGCGCGCTGGCACCCGACTGCGATCCGGTCGCCGTCCGCTCCCAGCTGGAGGCCATCGTCCGCGTGGCGCACGGCGATCGTTCCGCTGGGCCGATCGCCCGTCTCGCCCGACCCGAGCGCTTCCACTGGCTCTCCTCCCCGAGCAGCACGATGGTGCAGCGCTCGGAGATGCACACCGGCCTGACCGACGACCCGCCCGCCACGCTCGACCACCTGTTCGCCACGCTGGTGGCCACCGACCGGGACGGCTCGCCCGAGGTGGCACGGACGGGACCCGGGGCGTGACGGGACCCGGCGACCGGCCGGTGGAGGCCGTCATCTTCGACCTCGGCGGCGTCCTGATCGACTGGAACCCGCGCTACCTCTATCGCCGGCTGCTCGGGGACGACACGGAGGCGATGGAGACATTCCTCGGCGAGGTGTGCACCCCCGAGTGGAACGCGCGACAGGACGCGGGCCGCCCATGGGCCGAGGCGGTGGCCGAGCTCTCGGCGCAGCATCCGGAGGCGCGCGACCTCATCACGGCATACGACGAGTGCTGGGAGGAGATGCTCGGCGGGCCGATCGAGGGGACCGTGGAGGTCCTCCGTGAGCTCCGCGCCACGGGCATCGCGCTGTACGCGCTCAGCAACTGGTCGGCCGCCAAGTACGCGATCGCGCGGCCGCGGTACCCGTTCCTCGGCTGGTTCCGCGACGTCGTGATCTCGGGCGAGGTCGGGGTGATCAAGCCCGACCCGTGGATCTTCCGCCTGCTGCTGGCGCGGAACGGGCTCGACCCCGCGCGCACGGCGTACGTGGACGATTCCGACCCCAACGTGCTGGTGGCCGAGGGGCTCGGCATGATCGCGATCCGGTTCAGGAGTCCCGGGGCGCTGCGCTCGGACCTGGCCCAGCTCGGGCTGCTCGCCGGCGACGCCGGGTCGACCGCGCCAGTCCGGCCGGCCGCCGGCCCGTAGAATCCCCGCGATGGGCGGTCATCCGGACCCGGCTACGCCCCTCCGCCGGCGACCCCCGATCGCCGCCCGGTTCGGGGCGTCGCACATCCGCACCTGGCTGGCCGCCGTGCTCGCCGTCGCCGCGCTCGGCACGGCCGGCTACGTGGTGATCGAGCGGTGGTCGCTGCTCGACGCGCTCTACATGACCGTGATCACCATCACCACGGTCGGGTTCCGCGAGGTGGGTCCGCTCAGCGCGGCCGGGCACGTGTGGACCATGCTTCTCGCCGTCGTCGGCGTGGGGCTCCTCTTCGGCTTCGTCGGCGTGGTGGCGGAATCGCTGATCCTCGAGGCGACCAGCGGAGAACGGGAGGCGCGACGGATGGCACGGACGGTCGAGGCGCTGCGCGGACACTTCGTCCTGTGCGGATACGGCCGGGTTGGCTCGACCGTCGCGCGAGAGCTCCGCCACGACGGCGAGGACGTGGTGGTGATCGACGTGCTGCCCGAATCGCTCGAGCGGGCACGCGCCGAGGGCTTCCTGGCCGTGGAGGGCGACGCGACCAGGGATGAGACGCTGCTGACGGCGGGGATCGAGCGGGCGCGCGGCCTGATCACGACGGTCGACTCGGACGCCAACAACGTCTACGTCATTCTCTCCGCCCGGGCGATCAATCCCCGGCTGTTCGTGGTCGGGCGGGCCAACGCGGCGGGGGCCGAGGCCAGGCTCACCCAGGCGGGCGCGGACCGCGTGGTCTCGCCGTACACGATGGCCGGGCACCGGATCGCGGGGCTCGCGATGCGTCCGAGGGTGGTCGACTACATCGACGCGGCTCTCTCCCACGGCGAGCTCGCCTTCTCGCTCGAGGAGGTGACGGCCCGCGACGGCGACACCATCGCCGGGTCCACGGTGGGCGAACTGCGTGACCGCGGCGTCTACACGCTGGCGATCGTCCGGGACGAGGGCGGGTACTCCGCGAACCCGGGGCCGGACCGCCGGCTGGTCGCCGGCGAGACACTCATCGTGTCGGGGAGCGCCGCGACCCTCGCCGCGCTTCGCGACGGTCCGTAGGGGCAGCCCCGGACCCCAGCGCCTCGCGGACGATGCGTGCCTGCTCGGCACGGTGCGCCGCGTGGTAGCCCTCCGCCGGGCTCGAGCGCTCGGGGCGTGACACGTCGACGATGGGGATCTTCGCGGGAACGACCTCGCGGAGTTCCGGCAGCACGAACTTGCGCGCCCCCATGTTCCACGGCTCCTCCTGCGCCCAGACGATCTCCTCCAGGGCACCGTACCGTCGCAGGACCTCGCGGAGCTCCCCGGCCGGGAACGGGTAGAGGAGCTCGACACGGACGACGGCCGTGTCCGGCGAGGCCGCGGCGGCCTCCGGGGACGTGAGCTCGTGGTACAGGCGCCCACTGCACAGGACCAGCCGGCGCACCCCTGAGCGGTCCGCCGCGTGCCTCTCGTCGTCGATCACCGGCAGGAACGTTCCGGTCGCCAGTTCCGCCGGGCCGGACGTCGCGGCGGGGAGCCGAAGCAGCCCCTTCGGGGTCATCAGGACCAGCGGGCGCGGGACGGGCCGCAGCGCCTGATCGCGCAGCAGGTGGAAGTACTGCGCCGGCGTGGTGCAGTTCGCCACCCGGATGTTCCCGTCCGCGCCGAGCGCAAGGTAGCGCTCCAGGCGGGCGCTGGAGTGCTCCGGGCCCTGGCCCTCGTACCCGTGCGGCAGCAGCATCGTCAGGCGGGACGTGAGCCCCCACTTGGCCAGGCCGGCGATGATGAACTGGTCGACGATCACCTCGGCCGCGTTGGCGAAATCGCCGTACTGGGCCTCCCAGATCACGAGGGCGTCCGGTGCCTGGGCCGCGTACCCGTACTCGAACCCCAGGCACGCGTACTCGGACAGCGGCGAGTCGTGCAGCTCGAAGGCGGCCGCCGCGCCCTCGAGGTGCTGGATCGGCGTGAACCGCTCCCCGGTGTCCGCGTCGTGGAGCACCAGGTGGCGCTGGCTGAAGGTGCCCCGCTCCGTGTCCTGCCCGGTCAGGCGGATCGGCACGCCCTCCAGCAGGAGCGACGCGAACGCGAGGGCCTCGGCGTGGGCCCACGCGATGCGCCCATCGTCGGCCAGTGCCGCGTGCCGCCGGTCGAGCTGGCGCAGCAACTTGGGGTGCACCGTGAAGCCGGCGGGCCAGCGCAACAGCTGCTCGTTGAGGGCGCGCAGCTCGTCGAAGGGGACGCCGATCCGAGCCGCGGAGCCTTCGCCACCGTTGCCCCGGCCGGGCGCCTCGGTCGTGTCCGGCCGCGGGGTCTCGGGACCCCGTGACAGTGCGTCCTGGAGCCCGGCGAGCTCGCGCCCGACGGCCTCGAACTCCTCGCCCGCCGCCGCCTCGTCGACGATGCCCTCGGAGGCGAGCCGCCGCATGTACAGCTCGCGCACGGTGGGCTGGATCGCGATCCGCTCGTACATCCGCGGCTGCGTGTAGGCGGGCTCGTCTTCCTCGTTGTGCCCGTGGCGCCGGTATCCGACCACGTCGATCAGGAAGTCGCCGTGGAAGCGTTCGCGGTACGCGAGGGCGAGCCGGATGGCCGCCAGGCATGCCTCGGGGTCGTCGCCGTTGACGTGCACGATCGGCACGTCGAAGCCCTTCGCGATGTCGCTGGCGTAGTCGGTGGACCGGCCGTCCCGCGGATCGACCGTGAACCCGAGCTGGTTGTTGGCGACCAGGTGGATGGTGCCGCCCGTGGTGTACCCCCTGAGGCGGGCGAGGTTGAACGTCTCGGCCACCACGCCCTGGCCGGCGATCGCCGCGTCGCCGTGGATCAGCACCGGGAGCGCGCAGCTCAGGTCGCGCGGCGCGTCGGGGCGGCTCCGGTCGGTCTGCTCCGCGCGCGCGCGCCCCTCGACGACGGGATCCACGGCCTCGAGATGGCTGGGGTTGGGCGACACGGCCACGCGGACGTCGCCGGCGGCGGCATGGTACGTGCCGCTCGCGCCGCGGTGGTACTTGACGTCGCTGGTCTCGCCCTCGGCGGCCGGCTCCTCCTCGGCCGCGGGATGGCCGCGCTCGAACTCCCCGAGGATGTCCGCGTACGAGACCCCGACCACGTGGGCGAGCACATTCAGGCGCCCGCGGTGTGCCATGCCGATCTCGAGCGACGCCGTCCCTGTCGTCGCGGCAAGCTCGATCAGTTCCTCCAGCATCGGGACCAGCACGTCGAGCCCCTCGATCGAGAACCGCTTCTGGCCCAGGTACGCCCGCTGCAGGAACCGCTCGAACGCCTCCACGCGGGTGAGGCGCTCCATGACCCGTCGTCGCTCCCCGGCGGAAAGCGCCGCGCGGTACGTGCCGGATTCGATGGCACGCCGCAGCCAGGTGCGCTCCTCGTGGCTGTCCAGGTGCTCCACCTCGAAGGCGCTCGTGCCGCAGTACGTGCGCCGCAGCTCCGGCAGGACGTCCGCCAGCGTCTCGCCGGGGACGTCCACCCGCAGCACGGCGGCGGGGATGCGCGTCAGCGCATCCGGCGTCAGCCCCCAGGTGGCCGGGTCGAGCGAGGGATCGCCGGGCGGCTCCGAGCCCAGCGGATCGAGCCTCGCCGCCCGGTGGCCGAAATGCCGGTAGGAACGGACCAGGGCCATCGCCGAGGCGACGTCGACGAGCAGGGGCATGGCCGTCATGCCGGCGGCGCTCGTCACCCGCGGCGCGGTCGCGTCGGAGACTCCCAGGCAGGTCGCCACGTGGTCGTAGAAGCCGTCCACCCCCTGCAGCAGCTCATCGAGTGTCCGCAGGAACCGCCCCGACTCCGCACCCTGGATCACCCGGTGGTCGTAGGTGCTGCCGACCGTCATCACCGGCTCGCCGGCCACTCGCCTGATCCCGCCGGTGGCGACGATCGTGCCCTGACCGGCCATCAGGCGGGGCACCGACGCGCTGGTTCCGAGCGTGCCCGGGTTCGTGAGGGTGATCGTCGCGCCCGCCAGCTCGTCTGCCGTGAGCCGGCCCGTCCGCGCCCGTTCGACCAGGTCGTCGTAGGCGGCCGCGAACTCCGCGAAGTCGAGGTCGGCGGCGCCGCGGATCACCGGAACGAGCAGGAACCGGGACCCGTCCCGCCCCTCGGCGTCCACCGCGATTCCCAGCCCGATGCTGCCCGGATCGACCCGGTGAGGGCGCCCGTCGATCTCCCGGTAGCTGGACGCCATGACCGGGTGGCTCGCCGCCGCCTGGGCGACCGCGAAGGCGACCAGGTGCGTGTACGACAGCCGCCTGGGCGCGATCGCGTCGTTCAGCCGGCGTCGCTCCGCCTCGAGCCTGGCGGCCGCGATCTCGCGGAACGACGTGGCGGTGGGCACGGCCAGGCTCTCGGCCATGTTGACCACGAGGCGGGCCGCGATCCCCTGGATGGGGACCGCGCGCTCCCCGTCCCGGGGCTGGCGCGGGGGCTGGTGGGACGCAGCGGTATCCATGGCTGAGTGGTCGAGCGTACCGGCATATCGGCGAACGCGCCGAAACGGCTCCGCCGGGTGGATCCGCGGGCCGGGTCGGGTGCACGGGTCCGACCCGGGGCACGACGCGGGCCGGCTGTTGCCGGCGCCTGCGCTCAGTCGGGCGAGGCGATGCGCGACGTTGCCGCGTCGAGCGCGTCGGCGACCAGGCCGAGCACCCAGACGGCGGTCTTGCGCGCGGCGATGTTGAGGAGCGCGCGGTCCACCGCCGCCCCGAGCTCACCGCCCGGCGGGGCGTACTCGCCCTCCAGGACGAGCGTGTCGGCGGTGCGGGTCAGCTGGCCGCCGAAGACCGGGAAGAGGGGCGCGAGCGACGCGGCCCGCCAGCCGATCGACATGCGCCAGCCACCGGGGCCGCGCTCGACCCGGCCGAGGTCGACGTAGGCTGCCTTGCGGAAGACCAGCCGGGAATTGCCGGAGCTCGCCGGCAGCCCCAGGTCGACCTGGAACCGACGCACGTCGGCGGGGACGCTGTCTCCGGCCGCCGCGCGGTCCACCGCCTCGCCGAGCCAGGGCAGCTCCGCCGTACCCACGAGCGCAGCCTCCGCTTCCGGGTCGCGGGAGGCGATCGGCTGAGCCAGCCGCAGATGGACGGTCGCCGGCGGAACGAGGCTGAGGGACTGCGCTTCGAGCATGTGGCACATGATCCCCGCCGCGGCGCGGCCGGCCAGCGGCCGGGTGGCAGGTTTCACCATGCCCAACACCCGGAAGGGATCTACTCGACCGGGTAGGGCGGCGGTCCGGGCCCCGACGGCGAGAACGGGCCGCCGGGCGCGAGATCGCCTCGGTCCCGGAGCGCCTCAGTCCCGGATGACCGCGCGAAGCGCCGACACCACCACCGGGAGGGACGCGTCGGTCAGGCCGGCAACGTTGATCCGGCCGCGTCCGACCACGTAGATCGCGAACTCCTCGCGCAATCTCGTGACCTGCTCGCTCGTCAGCCCGAGCAGGGCGAACATCCCGCGCTGGTGCCGGAGCGGCTCCCAGTCTCCCGGCACCCCCGCGGACGAGAGCGCGTCCACCAGGGCCGCCCGGTTTCCGCGGATCCGCCCGCGCATGCCCGCCAGCTCGGTCTCCCACTGGGTGCGCAGCCCGGAGTCACCCAGGATGGTGTCGACGATGTCCGCGCCGTGGGACGGCGGATTGGAGTAGTTCGCCCGGATCGCGATCTTGAGGTGGCCCAGGGCCGCGGCGGCGCGCTGCTCGTCGGCCGCGACCAGCGTGAGCGCGCCGACCCGCTCGCTGTACAGGGCGAAGTTCTTCGAGAAGCTCGAGGCGACCAGGAACTCGAGGCCGGGTCGCGCGAGCCCTTCGATCCAGTCGGCGTCCTCGCGCAGCCCGTGCCCGAAGCCCTGGTAGGCGAAGTCGACGATCGGCAGGAGGTCGCGCTCGACGATCACGTCCGCGATGGCCTGCCACGTCGCGGCGTCGGGGTCGACACCGGAGGGGTTGTGGCACGAACCCTGCAGCACGACCACGTCCCCGCGGGACGCCGACCGCAGCGCGCCCAGCAGGCCGTCCACGTCCAGCCGGCGCCCGCTCGCGTCCAGGTACGGGTACCTTCGCACCTCGAACCCGGCGAGCGAGAAGAGCTGCGGGTGGTTCGGCCACGTGGGTTCGCTCAGCCAGGCGGTGCGGCTGGACCCGGTCTGGAGCAGGAAGTCGGCCGCCACGCGCAGGGCCCCCGTGCCGCCCGGGGTCTGTGCGGTGACCGACCGGCGCGAGGCCACCACCGCATGCGAGGCATCGAACACCAGGTCGCGCACCGCGCTCCGGTAGGACGGGCGGCCGTCGATCGGCAGGTAGCCCTTCGATCCGCCACGCTCGAGCAGGCGGCGCTCTGCCTCCAGCACCGACGGGAGGACGGGGGTCACCCCGGAGCCGTCGACGTAGACGCCCGCGGCCAGGTTGACCCTGGCGGGTCGCGGGTCGGCGCGGTATGCCTCGGTGAGGCCCAGGATCGGATCCGGTGGGGCCGGCGTGAGCGAACGGGCGGGCAGAGACATGAAGGGTTCCTCGCGGGCTCTCTCGGGCGGGGTTGCGCGGAACTCTACACGGCGGGAGCCGGCACCGTCACCACGCCGCCGTCACGGACGCACCTGGGCGCGCGGCGCGCCCCTGTCGCGGGGATCCCGTCTGCGTCCTCCCGCGCGGCCCACCCTCCCGGGTGGAATCGCGGCGGGGTAAGAGGGAGGACGGCCGGCTGTTTCCCTCGGGCCGGTCGGGTCAGCGGATGCGCACGCGCACGGGCTGCAGCCGGCGGCCCTGGCGACGCTCGAGCAGCGCACGCAACTCGCCCATCACGGCCGCCAGCTCGTGCACCATCTCGTCCGCCTGCCGCCACGCCTCCGTACCGGGGCTGGCGAGCCGCCGCCGGCGCATCGCCGCGCGGGTGTTTCGCATGAGGTCGCCGAGCGCTTGATCCAGGTCAGGCATCGCGTTGCACTCCTTCGGGCCGGACCCTCCGTCCCGCCCGGTCATCACCATATTCGCGGGCGAGTGTTCAGCGGATGCGGTCGGCCCGGTGAAGAAAGCGACACGGGGAGCTCGGCAAGCCGGACTGCAAGGTCGCATGGCTCGTAAGGAGGGGCGCGGGCGGTACCTTAGGAAGGGTGCTGGCGACGCCGGCCGGGGCGTACGGTGCCGGCATGTGGCGTCTGCTTGCCGGAGCCCCCCTCCTGCCGGCCGCCGTGCTCGGGGCGATCTCGATCGGTGCCGCCGTCACGGGGGCCGGAGTGGTCGCGTCCCTGGTGCTCGGATTCGCGGCGGTCGGTTCGCTGATCGGCGTGGCGGCAACCGCCGTGTCGCTGCGCGTGACCGCCGGCTCGCTGCGCCTCGAGCTGGCGAAGATCGCGGAGGGTTCGCGCAGCGCCGCTCCCGGGCCGGAACGGTTCGGCCTGCTGGCACCCGTGGCCCGGGGCCTGACCGACGTCGCCGCGGCGCTGGCGACCGCGCAGACGGCCGCCACGACCGACCGGCTCACGCGCCTCGCCAACCGCCCCACGCTTCTCGCCCAGCTGTTCCAGGAAGTCGACCGCGCCGCCAGGTACGGGCGCCCGCTGGCCATCGCGTTTGCGGACCTCGATCACTTCAAGGCGGTCAACGACTCCTACGGTCACGGGATGGGCGACGCCGTGCTCCGCGGCGTGGCCGACGTCTTTCGCGGCAACGTGCGTGCGATCGACCTGGTGGGGCGATACGGCGGCGAGGAGTTCGTGCTGATCCTCCCGGAGACGACCGTGGAGGAGGCCGCCGCGGTCGCCGAGAAACTCAGGCTGCTGATCCTCGGCACCCGCTTCGAGTCCGACGACGGCACCGAGTTCGGCATCTCCGTCAGCATCGGGATCGCGGGCGGCCTGGGCCAGCGGCTGCGCGTGGACGAGCTCATCCGCGACGCGGACGCGGCGATGTACTCGGCGAAGTCGCTCGGGCGCAACCAGACCTGCGTGTTCAGCGAGCCCGACGACGACGCGCGCATCCCGCGCGCGCCGATCTCCCCGGCCGGTCACGCCGCTGCGGCCGAGGTGGGCCTGGTGGCCCGGCAGGCGGCCGAGGCCGCCCTCTCCGCGGCCGTCTCGCCCCTGCCGCACTACCGGGGCAAGCCGTCGTCGCTCATCGCCGCGATCGCCGTGCGGCTCGCCCGCGAGCTGGGGCTGCCGGAGCAGGAGGTCGAGCGGGTGCGGGTCGCGTCCCTGCTGCACGACATCGGCAAGGTCGCGGTCCCCGAGCAGATCCTGGAGAAGCCCGGCCCCCTGACCACCGACGAGTGGCAGTCCGTGGTCCAGCATCCCCGCATCGGCCAGGTCATCATCGACCAGGTCGCCGCGGTGCGCGACGCGGGAGCGATCATCCTCCACCACCACGAGCGGTACTCGGGGCACGGATACCCGTACGGGCTGCACGGCGTGGACATCCCGCTCGGGGCCCGGATCGTGGCCATCGCCGACGCGTACGACGCGATGATCCACGATCGGCCGTACCGCAGGGCGATCGGCCACGACGAGGCGGTCGCCGAGCTCCGCCGCCACGCCGACATCCAGTTCGATCCCCAGCTGGTCGAGCTGTTCTGCGACATCTTCTCCCGGGCGGCGCCCGTCCCGGATCCGTCGCTGTTGATCGCGCCGCCGGCCGCGCAGCTCCGCCGGACGCAGGACCGGCGCTCCAGCCGGCGCGCAGTCTCCGCGTGAGCGTGGGGCGGGCCGCGGACAAGGCGGACAAGGCGGACACGACGGCCCCCGATGGCGCCGCGGTCGAGTTCGCCGGCCACGGGTCAGGCGAGGCCGGTCGCCCGTGCCGCCGCCACGAGCGCGACCCCGACCAGCAGCCCCAGGAACAGGTTGCGCCGCCATGCGACGAGCGCGACCGACACGGCCACCGCGAGCCACTCCACTCCCACGTGGAACGACGGCCGGCCCGAGACCGAGACCACCATCACGTTCACCGCGGCCAGGGCCGCCAGCACGGCCGGCCCCACGAGCCGGAGATACAACCGGACCCCCGCGGGCAGACGCTCGATTCCGGGCGCCAGCAGCGGCACGGCCCGGGACGGATACGTCACGGCGCCCATCAGGGCGGCGAGCGCGACCAGCCCGAGGCTCACGGCAGTCCCACCTCGTCGCGCGGGTCGACGGCGGCCTCCGCGTCGGCCAGCAGCCTGGCCTCGGGGGAAGCGTCCGAGGGTGTCTCCGGGCCGCCGGTCCGCCCCGTCGCCGCTCGTTTCGTCGGTACCGCCATGCCCGCAAGCGGCCCCAACAGTCCTCCGGCCACGATCCCTGCGGCAGGCCCGATGGCCAGGCCGAGCGGCACGGCCACGCCTGCCCCCACGACCGCCGCAACCAGCTCGCGGCGGGCGGTGACCAGCCCGACGGCCAGGCCGGCCATCGCAGCCGGGAAGACCACGTCGAGTCCGAGCCGGCCGGGATCGGCGATCTGGCCCCCCAGCAGGGCCCCGACCGCCGTCATCACGTTCCACGGGATGTAGGTCGACGTGATCGCGCCGATCCAGTAGCCCGGCTCGTCCAGGTGGCCGAGGCGCTGGAAGTGCGCGATCGAGAGGGCGAACGACTCGTCCGTGAGGACATACGCCATGGAGGCACGGCGCGCCCTGGACCGGGTCCTGAACCAGGGCGCCAGTGCCGCCGAGTACAGCAGGTGCCGGGCGTTCAACAGCGCGGTGAGCAGCACGATCCCCGGCCACGCGAGCCCGCCTGTCACGAGCCCGACGGCGGCGAACTGGGACGCTCCGGCGAAGACGAGCACGCTCATCGCCATCGCCTCGACCGGGCTGAACCCCGCGTTCCGGGCCGCCAGCCCGTAGACCAGCCCGAATCCGCCGGAGGAGATGGCAATGCCCGCCGACTCCAGCAGCAGCTGGCGGCGCGACGCCGAGAGCAGCTCCGCGGACGGCGCGGGACCGTCGCCCGGCGCGACCCCGGGCGGCCTCGCGGGCTGCCCCGCGGCGGAGGATCCCTGGCTCGACATGCGCGGCCGACTGTAGGCGATCGGGCGCCGGTCCGCCGGTTCCCGGCCGCAACGGGCGCGCCGGGTCAGCCGGCGGCCGCGATCTCGGTGGGTTCCTCGAACGAGTCCAGGGTCGCCTGCCGCTCGAACTGCGTGCGGTACAGCTCGGCGTACGTCCCGTCGCGGGCCAGCAGGTCCGCGTGGGTGCCGCGCTCCACGATGTGGCCGTCCACCACGACGAGGATCTGGTTCGCGTCGAGGATCGTGGACAGG
>DAIDTV010000001.1:271-25311 GCA_027457005.1 Chloroflexota bacterium | reverse complement strand
GTCACGGTGCCGAGCATCACCGCCGAGTGGGTGAGCTCGAGCACGAGCCAGCTCTGGGCGACCGCCTGCCGCGCCGCCGGATGCTGATCGCGACCCAGAGCGCGGCCATGATCCAGGCCCTGCTTCTCGGCGCGCTCGTGGCGACCGGCACGGTGCAGCTCTGGGAAGTGGCCGTGCTGGCGCTCCTGCTGGGCCTCACCAACGCGTTCAACAACCCGGCCGCCCAGGCGTTCGTGCCGGAACTCGTGGGCCCGGAACTGGTCGCCGACGCGGTGGCCACCAACAGCATCCAGTTCAACCTCGCGCGGATGGTCGGGGGCGCCGTGGGAGGAATCGCGGTCGCCTGGTGGGGGATCGCGGGGGCGCTCTTCCTGAACGCGGCCAGCTACCTGCCCGCGATCGTGGTCCTGGCCCTGATCCGGCCCCGGCACGTGACGGTCCGGCAGCGCCGGCCGGACGTCCGGCTGGTGAGGGAGCTGACCGAGGGCCTGCGCTACGCGGTGAGCGCGCCGTCCGTGCGGCCGGTGGTGGCGCTCTTCGGGGTCGTCGGGCTGCTCGGCTTCAACTGGCAGGTGGCGCTGCCACTGCTGGCCGTGACGCTGCACGGCGGGGTCACCGGCTTCGGAACGCTCATGTCGGCGCTGGGTGCCGGGTCCCTGGTCGCCGGTGTGGTCCTGGCCCGAAACCGGCGGCCCAGCGAGCGCCGCCTGGCGATGGGCGGTCTCGCGATGGGGTTCCTGCTCGTGCTCCTCGGCGTCTCGTCCTGGTACGGCGCCAGCCTCGTGATCATGGTCGCCGCCGGGTTCGCGGGTGTCGTGGCATCGGTCACCGCCAACACGCTCCTGCAGATCCGCACCCCGGACGCGCTGCGCGGCCGGATCATGAGCATCTACGTGCTGCTGATGGGAGGGACGACGCCGATCGGGGCGTTCCTGCTGGGATCGATCGCCGGCGGATGGGGTATCCAGGTGGGCCTGCTCGTGTTCGGGGCGCTCACCATCCTGGCCATCGCCGCAATCCAGCTGCGCCGCGGGCCCGCACCGGCCGGCACGCGCGACGTGGCCGTCGCGGCCGGGCAACCCCCGGCCGGAACGGAGTCCCTCGTCCCGGTGCCGGTATCGCCGGGCGCCGCACCGGGGGCCCGGCGAGGCGTGCTGGACTGAGGCGTCCGGCGGTTCAGGTCCGTTCCCCGACCACCCTGACGGCGTTCGCCAGGCCCTGCTCGTAGGCGGCGACCAGGCGGTCCCATCGGGTGTTCATCGCCTCGTCCACCTGTTGCCGGGCGGGGTCCGCGTCGAACCAGGCCACGGTCCGCCGGATCCCCTCCGCGAACGGCGTCGTGGCGCGGAAGTCGGGCACGAAGCGCCTGATCTTCGTGGTGTCGAAGACGGCGCTGACGGACTTGTCGCCCAGCAGCGTGCCGCGCATCTCCGGCAGGCAGGCCGCGATGAAGTCGGACGCGACGTGGACGATGCGCGCCTCCACGCCCGCGGCCGCCGCGACCTGCCGGTAGATCTCGTCCCAGGTCAGGACCTCGTCCGACATGATGTTGAACGCATGACCGATCGCCTGCCGACGACCCAGCAGGCCCACGAAGGCCCGGGCGAAGTCGCTGTTGTGGGTGATCGTCCACAGGGACGTGCCGTCGCCGGGCACGATGAGCGGCCTTCCCTGGCGCATCCGCGCGATCGCCGTGAACGGCTTGTCCCAGCTGTTCACCGCCAGGGGTACCTGCGTGTCGCCGTAGGTCAGCGAGGGACGGACGATGGTGACCGGGAACCCGTCCTCGCGGTACGCACGCAGCAGCCGCTCCTCGCACGCGATCTTGTTGCGCGAGTAGTCCCAGAACGGGTTCGCGAGCGGCGAGTCTTCGCGCAGGAGCCAGTCGCCGAGTGGCTTCTGGTAGGCGCTCGCGGAGCTGATGAAGACGAACTGGTCGGCGCGGTCTCGGAAGAGCCGCAGGTCGCGCTCGATGTCCCCCGGGTTGAACGCGATCCAGTCCACCACCGCGTCGAACCGGTGGTCTCCCAGCACTCGCCCGGTGGCCGCCTCGTCGCGCACGTCGACGACGAGCGGCGTCGCGCCGCGCGCGCGGTCCGGATCGCCGCCGCGGTTGAGGAGGAATAGATCCAGGCCACGCTCCACGGCCAGGCGGGCGCAGGCGCTGCTGATCAGGCCGGTGCCACCGACGAACAGGACCTTCATGCGCGGTCTCCTGTACAGGTCAGCCCAGCTCAGGGCGAAGCGTCCAGCGAGGGCGCGGCACCAATCAGGGGCGCCCCGGCCAGCCTGCCCGCCGCGTCAAGGATCAGCTCGGCCGTGCGTGCGTAGCCCAGCACCCCGGTGTTGCACTGCAGCGTGTAGGCGAGCGGATCGCGCCAGTCCAGCCCGCAGACCTGGCGCAGGTAGGCCGCCCGCTTGGCGTCCATCTCGTGCATCCGCCGACGCGCGCCCGACTCCGAAAGCGTCTCCCGCGCCATGACGGTGGCCAGCCGGATCGAGTCGGCCGCGTAGAGAAAGACATGCAGCGCGTCCCGGCGGTCCCGCAGCACGGCCGACGCGCCGCGCCCGACGATCACCGCGTTCCCCCCGCGGGCGACCTCGGTGATCACCTTCCTGGTGAGCTCGAGGATGGCGGGGCGCGGGTCGTACGCCGGATCCGGATACGGAGCCTGCCAGACCATGCCGGCCTCGGCGGCGACCGGGCCGAAGGCCGCGACGAGCCGCGCGAGGAGCCTGGATGGCTGCTCGTCCTCGGCCTCCACCACCGACGGAGCAAGCTCGGCGCGGCGGGCGACCTCGGCGATCAGATCCTTGTCCACGAGATCCGCACCGAGCCGCCCGGCCACGATCCGGGCCACGGTCGAGCCGCCCGCCCCGTACTGCCGCGCGATGGTGATCACTGGCATGCGCTATACTCCCGTCTCTGAGACTATACATGAACATGGAGTGTTCGGTGTCCGAATGGTATCCTGACACGCGGCGGGTCCTGCGAGCGTACCTCCGGGCGGTGGCGGCGGCGGAGCCCCTGCAACGCGAACTGGCCCGCACGTACGGCGTGGCGCTGGGAGATCTCCACGCGCTGCGCCGCCTGCGCGACCTCGGCGACGTCCCCATCAGCCGCCTGGGCGCGGCGCTCGCCCTCAAGCCCTCCAGCGCCACCAACCTGGTCGACCGCCTCGAGACGGCGGGGCTCGTCGACCGCGGTGCCGATCCGGCCGACCGGCGCGTCACCACGCTGCATCTCACGGATCGGGCGCACGAGGCGCTCGGTGACCGGGCGCTCTTCGAGTCGAGCGGCCTCGTGCGACGCGTCGAACGCCTGACGCCGGGCGAGCGTCTCCAGCTGGCGACGCTCCTGGAGCGGCTGCTGGAGCCGGAGCCCGCGCAGGGCGCGGCGCCCGACGAGACGCAGGAACAGCGCTCCGACCCGCAGCCCCACGCGGCCGTCGGCGGTGGCCGACCGGCGGGCTCGGCCGCGGCGGTGGCGCGATGACCACGCCGCACCGCGGGGGCCTGTCCCACCTCCCGTACAAATGGGTCGCCCTGTCGAACACCACGCTGGGCGGCTTGATGGCCGCCATCAACGCGACGAGCCTCATCATCGCGCTCCCCGCGATCTTCCGGGGCATCGGGCTCGACCCACTCGATCCCGCCAACTTCAGCTACCTGCTGTGGGTCCTGATGGGCTACATGCTGGTCACCGCGGTGGTGGTGGTCACCCTCGGCCGGGTGGGCGACATGTTCGGCCGGGTGCGCATGTACAACCTCGGCTTCGTGATCTTCACCCTGGGCTCGATCGGGCTCGCGGCGACGTGGAGCACGGGTGCGACCGGTGCCGTCGAGATCATCGTGATGCGCATGGTCCAGGCGGTCGGCGGCGCCCTCCTGATGGCCAACTCGGCGGCCATCCTGACCGACGCGTTCCCCTCCAACGAGCGCGGCATGGCGCTCGGCGTCAACCAGATCGCCTTCCAGGCCGGATCCTTCGTCGGGCTCATCCTCGGCGGCGTGCTCGCCTCGGTCGACTGGCGTTGGGTGTTCCTGCTCAACGTGCCGGTGGGCATCGTCGGGACGATCTGGGCGTACGTGGCCCTGCGCGAGCTCGGCGAGCGCCATCCGGCGCACATCGACTGGGCCGGCAACGCCACCTTCGCGGCCGGGCTGGGTCTCCTGCTGATCGGCATCACCTATGGCATCGCGCCCTACGGGAACGCCGCGATGGGCTGGGGCAACCCGTTCGTGGCCTGGTCGATCGCGGGCGGTGTGGTGCTCCTCGTCGCGTTCGTCGCCATCGAGCGGCGGGTCACGGCACCCCTGTTCAACCTCGAGCTCTTCCGCATCCGGGCCTTCAGCGCCGGCAACCTCGCCGGCCTCCTGAGTGCCATCGGGCTGGGCGGCCTGCAGTTCCTGCTGATCATGTGGCTGCAGGGGATCTGGCTCCCGCTGCACGGCTACACGTTCGAGCAGACGCCGCTCTGGGCGGGCATCTACATGCTGCCGCTCACGGTGGGCTTCGTGATCGCGGGACCGGTCTCCGGCTGGCTCTCGGATCGCCACGGCGCGCGGCCGTTCGCGACCGGAGGCATGCTCCTGGCCGCGCTCTCGTTCGCGCTCCTGATGATCCTGCCGGCGAACTTCACCTACCCGGCCTTTGCCGCCGTGATCCTGCTGAACGGCGTCGCGTTCGGGATGTTCGCCTCGCCCAACACCGCGGCCATCATGAACAGCGTGCCGCCGGGGTATCGCGGGGCCGCATCGGGGATGCGCGCCACGTTCCAGAACACCGGCATGCCGCTCTCGATCGGTGTCTTCTTCACGCTGATGATCGGGGGGCTCTCGGCGAACGTGCCGGGGGCCATGTACCGCGGCCTCACCGCCAACCACGTCGCCTCCGGCCTGGCCACCACGCTGTCCCATCTTCCGGCCGTGGGCTACCTGTTCGCCGCGTTCCTGGGCTACAACCCGCTCCAGACCCTGCTCGGCCCGAAGGTGCTCTCCGCGCTTCCCGCCGCGGACTCCGGGCGCCTCGTGAGCACGAGCTTCTTCCCCTCGCTCATCGCCGGTCCCTTCCACGATGGGGTGGTCGTGGTTTCGATCTTCTCGATCGTCATCTTCCTGGTGGCGGCCGCCGCCTCCTGGCTGCGGGGCGGACGCTACGTGCACGACGAGCTGGAGGCCGAGCAGCTCGAGGCGGACCTGCTGGCGAGCGGCGCGCCCGGGGTCCTCCCGGCACACGCCAGCCTGGCGCTCGAGCCGGTGCGCGACGACGACTGACGGGAAGGCTCGATGACGGACCGTCCCGTGCGCCGCCACGATCCGAACTACAAGTGGGTCGCGCTCTCCAACACGACCCTGGGCGTCCTGATGTCGGCGATCGACGGCTCGATCGTGATCATCTCGCTTCCCGCGATCTTCGACGGCATCCACCTGGACCCGCTCGATCCGGGCAACGTCAGCTACCTGCTGTGGATCCTGATGGGCTACCTGCTCGTGACCGCGGTGCTGGTGGTGGCCTTCGGACGCCTCGGGGACATGTTCGGGCGGGTCCGCATGTACAACGCGGGGTTCGTGATCTTCACGGTCGGCTCCGTGATGCTGGCGGCGACACCCTTCCGCGGTCCCGCGGGTGCGCTCTGGCTCATCGGCATGCGCCTCGTCCAGGGGGTCGGCGGTGCCTTCCTGTTCGCCAACTCGCAGGCCATCCTGACCGACGCGTTCCCGCCCGGGCAGCGAGGCCTGGCCCTGGGCATCAACGGCGTCGCCGCGATCGCCGGCCAGTTCATCGGGCTCGTCGTCGGGGGGATCCTGGCCGCGATCAACTGGCGGCTGGTCTTCTTCGTCAGCGTCCCCGTGGGGGTCGTCGGGACGATCTGGGCGTACCTGCGGCTGGAGGAGCTGAGCTCCACGAGTCGGGCGCCGATCGACTGGCGGGGCAACCTGACGTTCGCGATCGGCCTCACGGCGCTCCTCGTCGGGGTCACCTACGGCATCCAGCCGTACGGCACGCAGTCGATGGGCTGGACCAACCCGTTCGTCATCGCGCTCATCGGAGGCGGGTGCCTGCTGCTCGTGGCGTTCCTGCTGTTCGAGCGCCGGGTCGCCGCGCCGCTCCTGCGCCTCGACCTCTTCAGGATCCGCGCCTTCGCGGCGGGGAACCTCGCCACGCTGCTGGCGGCCATCGGGCGAGGCGGGCTGAACTTCATGCTGGTGATCTGGCTGCAGGGCATCTGGCTGCCGCTGCACGGCTACTCGTTCGCGGACACCCCGCTCTGGGCGGGCATCTACATGCTCCCGCTGACATGCGGGTTCCTCATCTCCGGCCCGCTCTCGGGATTCCTCTCGGACCGGTTCGGCGCCCGGCCGTTCGCCACCGGCGGCATGGTCGTGGCGGCCGCCGCGTTCCTGGCCCTGACGCGCCTGCCCGTGGACTTCCCCTACCCGCTGTTCGCCCTTGCGCTGATCGGGATCGGGATCGGCAACGGCATGTTCAACTCGCCCAACAACGCGGCGATCATGAACAGCGTGCCGGCGCACCAGCGCGGCGTCGCGGCGGGGATGCGCGCCACGTTCCAGAACTCGGCCACCGTGCTGTCGATCGGGGTCTTCTTCTCGCTGATGATCGCCGGCCTGTCTGCCACGCTACCCGTCACGCTCTTCGGCGGGCTGGTCGCGCACGACGTCCCGGCGAGCGTCGCCCGCCAGATCGCCGCGCTGCCGCCCACCGCGAGCCTGTTCGGCGCCCTGCTGGGCTACAACCCCGTGGCGACCCTGCTGCCGGCCCAGGTCCTGCACGGACTGCCGGCGGCGCAGGCGGCGATCCTGACCGGGAAGACGTTCTTCCCCGCGCTGATCTCGGGCCCCTTCCAGCACGGTCTCACCGTCGTCTTCGGCGCGGCGGCCGGCATGGCGCTCGTCGCCGGGGCCGCGTCGTGGCTGCGGGGTGGCCGACCTGCCACGGACGAGCAGGGGGGCGCCGTCGTCCCGGCCGGGGCGCCGACTTCCCCGGGCGGGTGAGGGTCCGTCGTCCCGCCGGCACGAGCGCCGCCGGCCGGGAACGGCCGCCGATCACGGCCACGATCCTGCCGCACGCAGTTCACAGTTGCGACACACGCGGTCGCCATCGTGATGGCATCGCACCTTTGCGACAGCCACACCCACAGGAGACTACCGTGATCAGGTCGTCCGGGGGGCGCATCCTCGTGCTCCTCCTCGTGCTCATCGCTGCCATCGCGCTCGTCGTCGGCGCCTACCACGTCGGCGTCTCGGCCGGCATCGCCACGGCCGGCGCGGGCACGTCCGCGATCGTGCCCCACGCCTGGGGCTACGGGTTCGCGGGCGGTTGGGGCGTTCCCTGGTTCTTCATCTGGCCCATCTTCCCGGTCCTGTTCATCCTCTTCATCGCGCTGCTCCTGCGCGCAGCCTTCTGGGGCCGCGGTCCGTGGCATCACGACGCCTGGTCCGACGAGCGCTGGATGGATGGACCGGGTACGCGCCTGGCGGAGTGGCACCGGCGTGCCCACGAGGACCCCGGTTCCCCGGCGGGGCCCGGCGACCGGCAGAGCGGTGAGGGTCGCTGAGCAGCAGAAGGGCCCGCGGGTAGGATGGATCCCCATGAAGTCCATCCTCCTGGTCGAGGACGAGCCGAAGATCGTTCAGCTCGCCCGGGACTACCTCGAGCATGCCGGCTTCGCCGTGCTCATCGCGTCCGACGGACGGTCCGCGCTCGCCGTGGCACGCACGAGGCGGCCCGACCTGATCGTCCTCGACCTGGGGTTGCCGGAGCTCGACGGGCTCGACGTGGCCCGGGCGCTGCGGCGCGAGTCGAACGTGCCGATCGTGATACTCACCGCGCGCGACGACGAGTTCGACCGCGTGCTCGGCCTCGAGCTCGGCGCGGACGACTACGTGACCAAGCCGTTCAGCCCGCGCGAGCTGGTCGCCCGGGTGCGGGCCGTCCTGCGACGCTCCGAGCGATCCGATCAGCCCGCCGAGGTCATCCGCGCCGGCGACGTGACCCTCGACGTCCCGCGCATGCGGGCGGAGGTCGGGGGTCGGGCGGTGGACCTCACCGCGACCGAGTTCGAGCTGCTCGCGACGCTGGCACGACAGCCCGGACGCATCTTCACCCGGGCCCAACTCCTCGACGCGCTGCATGGGGTCGCCTTCGAGTCGTACGAGCGGGCGATCGACACGCACATCAAGAACCTGCGCCGCAAACTCGAGCCGGAGCCGCGCCGGCCACGCTACGTCCTGACGGTCTACGGCGTGGGCTACCGCCTCGCCGACGACGCCGCGTGACCGGGCCGGGCTCGCCGGGACAGCCGGGCGGGAGGCGGGCGCGGCACGCGGGGTCCCCGCCGCGCGGGCGTCCGCCATGGTGGCCCGAGCAGGAACCCTGGCCTCCGGCCGACGGCAGCGTCTGGCCGGGCATGCGCCGGGGATTCCTGTGGCGGACGGGCTGCCTCGCCTCGGTCGTGCTGCTGGTCGGGATCGCCGGTCTCCTCGTCCTCGCCTGGCACCTGGCGACCGCCCTCGGCCTCTCGGCCCGTGGCGCCGGCGGGGTGGCCCTCCTGGTCGTGCTGGCCCTGGCCGTCCTCGTCGGGTCCGCATTCGCCGGCCGGTCGGTGCGGCGTTTCGCGGTCCCGTTCGGCGATCTCATCGAGGCCGCCGGGCGGGTCGAGTCGGGCGACTATGACGTGCGCGTGCCGGAGCGTCCGTGGGGGCCGCCGCCGGTGCGGGCGCTCGTCCACGCGTTCAACGGGATGGCCGCGCGCCTCGCGACCGACGAGCACCAGCGGCGCACCCTGCTGGCCGACATCAGCCACGAACTGCGGACCCCGCTCACCGTGGTCCAGGGTGAGCTCGAGGCGATGCTCGACGGGATCCACGCCGCCGACGAGACCCACCTCGCGGCGGCGCTGGAGGAGACGCAGGTCCTGGCCCGCCTCGTCGAGGACCTGCGCACGCTGGCGCTGGCCGAGGCACGTACCCTGGTGCTGCACCGCGAGACCACGGACCCGGCGGTCCTGGTCGAGGAGGTCGCCCGCTCGTTCCAGGCGGCGGCCGAGGCAGCCGGAGTGTCGATCGTGGTGAATGTCGCAGATGATCCGCCCCTCATCGACGTCGACCCGGTGCGTGTCCGCGAGGTGCTCTCGAACCTGGTGGCGAACGCCCTGCGATACGCGCCGCCGGACACCAGCGTGACGCTCGCGCTCCGGGCGAGCGACGACGGACGCGCCCTTGGGTTCAGCGTCGAGGACGCCGGCCCCGGCATCCCGGCGGGGCTCCTGCCACACGTCTTCGAGCGCTTCGCGAAGTCGGCCGAATCACGCGGCTCGGGGCTTGGCCTGGCGATCGCGCGTCAGCTCGTCGAGGCGCACGGCGGCCGCATCGCCGCGGCCAACCCGGCAGCCGGCGGAACGCAGATCACCTTCGAGCTGCCCGTGGGCGCCGCTCCGCGCTGGCCTCCTGGTCCGGAAGGGGTGCCCTGCCGGCCAGGTACCCCCACCCCACGCTGTTACGATGACCGGCTACCGATCGGCCCGTCGCGGCCGGGCGGGACGTCCGACGAACAAGCGCAAAGGGGGTGCGACATGGCGGACTTGACGGCGGCGGAGGTGAACAGGCCGGTCTGGGTCGACCTCTCGAGCGCCGATCCGGCTGCCTCGCACGCGTTCTACTCGCGGGTCTTCGGCTGGGACGTGGTGGTCTCGCCGGATCCCCGGTACGGTGGCTACGCGATGGCGAGGATCGGCGAGCAGGACGTCGCCGGGATCGGGCCCACGATGGCGCCCGACGCTCCCACGGCCTGGATGGTCTACCTCGGCACTCCCGACGCGGAGGCGCTGGTCCGGCAGGTGCAGGCGGCCGGCGGCAGGGTCGTCGCGCCGCCGTTCGATGTCGGCGACGCGGGGCGCATGACGGTGTTCCAGGACCCGGCCGGGGCCTTCATCTCGGCCTGGCAGCCGAAGGCGATGGGCGGCTTCCACGCGGGCGTGCCGAACACGTTCGGCTGGGCCGAGCTCAACGCGCGCGGCCTCGAGCGGGCCGTCCCGTTCTACCGCGACGTCTTCGGATGGACTCCCCAGACTCGCGACACGGGGCCCGGGATGCCGTCCTACACGGAGTTCCAGCTCGGCGGCCGGAGCATCGCCGGCGGCATGGAGATGAACCCGATGGTCCCCGGCGAGGTGCCCAGCCACTGGCTGGCCTACTTCGCCGTGGCCGACGTGGAGCGCTCGTTCCACGCGGCGATCGATGCGGGCGCACACGAGATGCTCGGTCCGCGCGACTACCCGGGCGGGCGCCTGGCGA
Organism: Chloroflexota bacterium; assembly: GCA_027457005.1. Classification (GTDB taxonomy): domain Bacteria; phylum Chloroflexota; class Limnocylindria; order Limnocylindrales; family CSP1-4; genus JAJYNJ01. The sequence goes on along the minus strand of DAIDTV010000001.1, from coordinate 14,994 downwards.
TCCTGCGCGACCCGCAGGGCGCGGCCTTCGGGCTCATCTCGATGTCCGAGCCCGCGGCCGCGGAGTAGGGTGCCACCATGTGCCGCAGCATCAGGACGTTGCGCCGCCCGGACGCGCGTGCCACCGACGACGAGGTCCGTGCGGCCGCGCTCCAGTTCGTGCGCAAGGTGAGCGGGTACCGCGTGCCCTCGCGCGCCAACCGCGACGCCTTCGACGCCTGCGTGGCCGAGATCACGACGTCCTCCCGCCGGCTCCTGGACGCTCTCGTCGCGGGGGGCGGAACGGCTCGAGGCTGAGTCCGCGCAGCCGTTCGCCCGGCCGGACTACGATGGCCGGCGTTGGGCGCAGAGGACGACTCGAGGAGACCGCCGTGTCGGAGAACCAGCCGATTTCGTGGCGTTCGATTGTCTACGGGACGCCGGTCATCTCGCGCGACAACGAGCCGGTGGGCCGGGTCCACGAGGTGCTCGGGGACGACGCCGACGACATCTTCCACGGCCTCCGGGTCGCGCTCGCCGGCCGCCATCGGGACGTGATGGTCTCCGTGGACGAGGTCGCGAGCATGGGCCCGGATGCGGTGCAGGTCGCCCTCACGCGCTCGGACATCGAGGCCCTTCAAACGTACGACGAGGAAGCCACGTACCACCTCGCCTCGGTCGGCTGGCTTCGCAAGCACCTCGGGTGGGAGAAGGATTCCAGGAGCGACGAGGAACCCGGCTGACCCGGGCGAGCGCCGTGCGGCCACGGTCGCGCGGGCCCTACGCCTCGTCGAGGAACGTCGCGACGCTCGTCGCCAGCGGTGGTTGCCACGGGACGCTCCTTTCGGGCGCGAGGCGGTCGGCGTTGCCTGCCTGCGGAGCCGACCGTGCGCGACGGGGATGGATGGAATGGGCCGAGCGGACGTCAGGTACCCTGCCGGCCCTGCGCCTGGAGCTTCGCCCAGGTGTCCTTCAACGTGAGCGTCCGGTTGAAGACGGGGTGGTCGGCGGTCGAATCGGAGTCGCGACAGAAGTACCCGAGCCGCTCGAACTGCACCGTCTCGCCCACCGGCAGATCGCCGAGAGCGGGCTCCAGGAGGCAGCCCTGCAGCACCTCCTCGGAATCCGGGTTCAGGTCCGCGAAGAGGTCGCCGCCGTCCGCTCCGGGATCCGGTCGGCCGAACAGGTGGTCGTACAGCCGTACCTCGGCCGGCATCGCGTGACCGGCCGAGATCCAGTGGAGCGTGGCCTTGGGCCGGCGGCCGTCCGGCGCGTCCCCCCCGCGCGTGGCGGGGTCGTACGTGCAGCGCAGTTCGACGACCTGTCCTGCCGCATCCTTGACGACGTCCCGGCAGGTCACGAAGTACGCAGATCGCAGTCGCACCTCGCGGCCCGGCGCCAGGCGGAAGAACTTCGCCGGTGGATCCTCCATGAAGTCGTCGCGCTCGATCCACAGCTCGCGCGTGAAGGGCACCGCGCGGCTGCCGGCCGACGGGTCCTCCGGGTTGTTGACGACCTCCATCTGCTCGACCTGCCCCTCGGCGTAGTTCTCGATGACGACCTTTAGCGGCCGCAGGACCGCGAAGCGCCGGGGCGCCGTCCGGTTGAGGACGTCGCGCACCGCGTGCTCGAGCATGCCCACCTCGACCACGCTGTCGCTCTTGGCGACGCCGATCATCGTCGCGAAGTCGCGGATGCCCTCGGCGGGGTAGCCGCGCCGCCGCAGCCCCGAGATGGTGGGCATCCGAGGATCGTCCCAGCCTCGGACGTGCCCCTCGGTGACCAGCCGCAGGAGGACGCGTTTCGAGAGGACGGTGTACGTGAGGTTGAGCCGCGCGAACTCGTACTGGTGCGGGCGCGAGGGCACCGGCAGGTTCTGGATGAGCCAGTCGTAGAGCGGCCGGTGGGCCTCGAACTCCAGCGTGCAGATGGAGTGCGTGATGCCCTCGATCGCATCCGACTGGCCGTGCGCGAAGTCGTACGTCGGGTAGACGCACCAGGAGTCGCCGGTGCGCGGATGCGCGGCATGCACGATGCGGTACAGCACCGGGTCGCGCAGGTTGATGTTCGGGGAGGCCATGTCGATCCGCGCGCGCAGCACCCGCGCGCCGTTGGGGAACTCGCCGTGTCGCATCCGCTCGAAGAGCCCGAGGCTCTCCTCGGCCGTCCGCTCCCGCCAGGGGCTGTTCCGCCCGGGCTCAGTCAGCGTGCCGCGGTACTGGCGGATCTCGTCGGCGGAGAGGTCGTCCACGTAGGCCCTGCCGGTCCGGATCAGGTGGAGGGCCCAGTCGTAGAGCTGCTCGAAGTAGTCGGAGGCGAAGTAGAGGTGCTCGCCCCAGTCGAAGCCGAGCCAGCGCACGTCCGCCTGGATGGCGTCGATGTACTCCTGCTCCTCCTTCGCGGGGTTCGTGTCGTCGAAGCGCAGGTGACACCGACCGCCGAACTCGCGCGCGATCCCGAAGTTGAGGCAGATCGACTTGGCGTGCCCGATGTGCAGGTAGCCGTTGGGCTCCGGCGGGAAGCGGGTGACCACTGTACCGATCCGGCCGGCCTGGACGTCGGCGGCCACGATCTCGCGGATGAAGTCGCCTCGTTCCGGCGGAGTCGTCTGCAGCGGATCCACGGGGATGCTCACCGATCGCGGCGGGGCGCGACCGGCGTCCTCACCGTCGTGGCCACACGACCGAGGCTAACACAGGGCCGGGTTATGCCATCAGCGCGACGCGACGTACCGGAGGATCCCCGCGGCGAGCACGACGACGCCGGCGGCGGCCAGCGGCAGCCGTCCGGCCACGAGGCCCACGGCCAGGATGACGATGCCGATCACGGCGTACAGCCAGACCGGAAGCCGCACCAGCTGCATCGACGTTTCCCTCTCCCTAGATGACCTCGAGATCGACACCGAGCGCCTCGTAGACGGGTCGTGCACTCACGTCGGCCGACACCAGTCGTCGAGCACGCTGTCGCGCGGCCGCCACGACGAGCGCGTCGTAGACCGAGCCGCCCGAGACGCCGAGGCGTGCGATCTCGCCCCCAAGATCGACGGACTCCTGTTCATCGAGAAAGGCGCTCGCGGGGAAGTTGTGCTCCAGCAGTCGGTGCGCATCAGCGGGCAACCTGCGCTGTCGGCCGGGGAGCCTGGTCAGGACCGAGTACGTCTCGAACCAGGCGTGACCGGCGAGCCCGAGTGGCCGGCCACCGAGGGCCTTCAGCGTGACGGCATGGGCCTCGTGATCCTCGACGATCAGGGCGATCGCGGTGCTCGTGTCGAGGAGCGCGACATCGCGCTCAGCGGCCGAATCGGTCGGCATCGATCAGCCCGCGTACCGTCTCGCCCGTGATCGGAGTGCCGGTTGAGGGAATGACCAGCAGGCCGTCGACCTCCTTGAGCGCGGTGCCGGACACCGGCTCGATCCGCACCGCGGCTCCATCGAGCTCCAGCTCGACCTCGCCCCCTCCGGCGAGTCCGATGCGGTTCCTCAGCGCGCGCGGGATGACCAATCGTCCTGCCTTGTCAATGGTAGTTCGCATGGCACGGACTGTACCATTGCTCGATCAACAGTACCGCTCCACCAGGCGCCCAGGGATCAGGGGAGTCAGGTGCCCAAAACCATCTCGTCGGTTCCTCGCCGACCGAGGTTCGGGCCCGTCAGGTCGCAAGATGCGGTGGTTCAGCGGCTCGCGAGCGCTTCATCTTGTGGAGTTGGCTGGCGAGGAAGGATTCGAACCTTCAATCCCCTGATCCAGAGTCAGGTGCCTTACCGTTAGGCCACTCGCCAGCGCAGGCGTGCGGATGATACCGCAGCTGGCGGGCGGATCGACGCCACCATGGCGGCCGGCGCGCCGGTCGGCGTGCACCGCCGGAGTATCGTTGGTCCGTGAAGGGCGATCGAGTCGAGGCCGTGGTCGACACCGGCCAGGGCGTCCAGACCTTCGAGATCGTCGCCACCCGGGCCGGTCGTCGGATCGAGGTGGTGACCTCCCGCGGGGTTGTCGAGGTGCGCGAGGTGACACGCACCGGCCAGCCGGTACGCACAGGCCGCTTCATGACCAGCCGGCTGATCGCGCTGGTCGAGCATCCTGCGGCCGACGAGCGGGGCCGCGTCGAGGTGACCACGAGGCACCGCCTCCAGCGGGAGCGCGGTTAGGCGACCAGGAGGCAGCGCGTCCAGCGAGAACGCGGTCAGGGCGACCGCGCGGCCGCCGCTGCCCTGGCCGCAACCTCCTCCTCGGGCGGCAGCCCGCGAAAGAACCCCCAGTAGAGTGCGGCATTCGCCAGCTGCAGGGCCCCGGCGATCACGAACGGCAGCGACAGGCTCACCTCGTCGAACAGGTAGCCCGCCGCCAGCGGCGCCACCGCCATGGTCGCCTGGCTCGGCAGGTTCGACAGGGCGCCTACCGCGGCGCGCTCCCCCGGATCGGCCATCGCCAGGACGTAGGACTGGCGCAGTGGCATGCCGATGCGCTGCACGACCATGCGAACCAGGTACACGGCGCCGGCCGCCACGAACGAGGGTGCCAGCACCATCGGAACCAGCAGCACCGCCTGGATCACCCGCACCATGGTCACGGTGCGAACCAGCCCCCAGCGGCGCGCGAACCCGGCCGCCGTCAGGGTCGACGCCGCCGTTGCCGCGTTGATCACGGCGAAGAGCACGCCGATCTGCCCGGGCCCCACGCCGTAGCGGCGGAAGAACCAGTAGGTCACGAACGGGCCGAACATCCCGACCGCCAGGCCGTTGACGCTGTTGGTCGCCCAGAGGCGCATCAGCAGGGGCATCGAGCGCCGCGGCAACTGCAGCCCCCGGCCACGCCCGTCGGTTGACGGTGCCCGCCGGGGTTCCCGGAGTCCGAGCGCCAGCAGACCGGCCGCCGCGGCGAGCACGGCCGTGGCGAGGAACGGGACACGGAATGCCGCGGTCGCCGCCTCGCCGCCCGGTCCTGCCTGACCGGCCAGCAGCGCGAGGGGGCCGCCGATCAGCGCCCCCACGCTCGATGCGAACGCGAGCCGCCCGAACGCGATGTTCCGGCGCACCGGCGGCGTGATCTCGGTCACCAGTGCCTGTTCGGCCGGCTGGTACGGCCCCACCATGCCGGCGCCCGCGCCGGCACCCCGCCCGAAGCTCCCCACGGAGGCCGCGAAAAACAGCACGGCCGGGGAGCGCGAGAACGCGAACGCCATCCCGGCCACGGCCGCCAGCAGAGGCACGACGACCAGGAACGGCTTGCGGCCGATGCGGTCCGAGGCGAGGCCGATGACGGTCGACAGGACGGCGGTGGCGAGGGCCACCGCGACGGCGAGCTCGCCCAGCTGCAGCGCGCTGAAGCCGATCACGGCCACGTACACGGGCACCACCACGCCGGCGAGCGCGCGGGACGCGCTCATGAGCACGCGCGCGGCGATCACGATGGTGAGGTTGCGGTTGCGGTTGCGGGGACGGTGGACGCGGATCACGCCCCGACGGTCATGAGGCCCGGATGCACCCCGGCATTGTCGTCTCGGGGCCTGTATGCGTCCTGCGCCACCCCGGTCCGGATGCGCGTATTGCGGATGCCGTGTAGGATGCGCGGGCCGCAAACCTGTGGCCACGTACGCGCCTGCAGGTTTCGTGCATCGCTGGCCGGGCTCGGCAGCGGGAGACAGCGTCGCAGAGCGGCGCTCGGGGCACGTCTCCCCCGCCGGTCGACTCGTGGGATCAAGTCTTCGCTCCCGCGATCCCCGGCCCGGCACCGGAGCCGCGCTCACCCGCGCGCGGCAGGTGCCCGCTATGGGAGAAGACCACGCGACCACAGCGGATCCGTCCGTTGCGGTTTCCTGCTCTCCGCGATCCCGAGGGGTCCGGCACAGGGGACGCGACGAGACCAACCCGCCTGGGCAACGCGGCGTCGCACCTCGAGCGCGTCCTTGCGCGCGTCGGGGCTGCCTCGCATCGCCTTGGCACCAAGTCACGACATCCCGGAGTCACATCGCTCCGGCTTCGCATCGCCTCCGACCGCCTTGGCCGGGCCTCCGCTCGCCTTGGCCGGGCCTCCGCTCGCCTGGGCCATGCATGTGCTCGCCCGGCAGCCCCCGGGAAGCAGCGCGCAGGATCGCCGCGGCTGATCCTCGCGTTCGCGGCGCTCAGCACCATCCTCGTGGTACACCCGGCGGCGGCCGGCATCACGGCTCCCGGGCTGGCCCGGCCGGCCGACTCGTCCCACGCCCCGGTGGCAATGGCGCCGCGCCAGGCCCCGTTCCCGCCGTTCACGTCCACGCTGGCGTACCCCGGGCGCGCGGTCGACGAGGCGCTCGCGTACCCGGATCAGCCCACGGGGGCGGTGCTCGCGGCCGTCTCGGCCGGCCCCGGGGCCGGGACTCCGGCGGCAAGCGCCATCGCGTCGGCGGCCCGGAGCCCGTTTAGCCTGGCAGCGCAGGCACGGATCGCTGCTGCCGCCGCGCCGGGGTCCGCGACGACCCGCGGGCCGTCCACGTCCCCCGGGCCGTCGGCGGCCCCTGCGACCGCCGCACGCCACGTGCCCGACAGGACGCCACGCCCGACTCCGAAACCCGCGCCGAAACCCGCGCCGAAACCCGCGCCAAAACCCGCGCCGAAACCCGCGTCGCATGCCGCGACCGCGCCTTCCCTGGCCGTCAGGAGACTCGACGGACCCGTCAGGGCGATCCCGGGGATGCCGGCCCCGGAGCTGGGCCAGGCCTCCACCTACGGACCTGCCTATCCCGGCCTGATCGCCGTGCCCCGCCGGGGCCACTGGCTGGTGGAGATCATCTGGCACGGGCGGTACGTGATCCGCCGGACCAACGACTACGGGCCCGATCGACGGCTGTTCCCGAACCGGGTGATCGACCTGGACGTGGCGACCTTCGAGGCGTTGTCCGGCCAGAGCTGGACCCGCGGCGTGCTGTGGTCGGTGAAGGTCGTGTACCTGCGCTACCTGGGCCCCTGATCGGCGCGGATCTCGAATCCGGCGAGCACCAGGTCCCGTCCGAGCCCGCGCCCGCGGTGCGCCATCGCCTCTCGCGCGCCAACCGCCCGCGGTGCCTTCCAGCTCACCGCCTCGGGTGTCGGCGTGGGAGTGGGCTGCGCTCCCTTCCCGCCGTGACTCTTCGGCGGCTGGGCGTGGAGAGCGGGCGCCGGTGTGCGTAGCGGTCCGGGTGCCGCCCCGGGATTGCCCGTGCCCGGGGGCGTCGTCATGCCCGGTGTGATCCCCGTCCCGGGCTTCGACGAGAGTGACGGCGAGCCCGACGCGTCCACCGCGCCCTGCAGTTCGCCGAGCGCCGCGCGCAGCGCGGCCTGGGCCTGCTTGGGTGCGCGGGCCAGCAGTGACGACAACAGTTCCGCGTGCCGGTCGAGAGCGCGCGTCAGGCCCGGAGGCACGGCCCCATGGGTCGAGGTGTCCGCCGCCGTGATCGTCTGCGAGAGGATCGTGCGGTACGCGCCGACCGCCGCCTCCACCGCGCTCGCGTTGTCGGACGCGGCGGCGCCTTCGGCCTCGCTCAGCCGGGCGCTCAGCCGACCAGTCTCGGCACTGAACCACGCCGTCGAGCCGGTGGGGGGCAGGGTGATCGCCTCGATGTCCAGGCGCGCGGTGTAGAGCGGCCCGCCTGGCCCGCTCGCCGCGAAGGCCGCGCCCGAGACCGCGACCAGCAGCGCCGCACCCGCGAGTGCCGCGGCCATGCGGACCCTGGGCCGTGCGCCGGACCAGGGCCAGTAACGACCGGCGACCCCGCGTGGTCCGCCGTCGGCACCCACCGGCATGCCGGCGCCTCGGGCGTCAGTGACGGGACTCCAGGTGCCGGCGGCGAGGTCGAAGCGAGCGAGGATCGTTGCGCGCCCCCGGGCGAGCGAGGCCTGGTCAGCCTCGAGCTCGGTGCGGGCGTACCGCTCCAGGGCGCGTTCCACGGGGTCGCCGCTCATTCCGACGCCTCGCCGAGCGGGAGACGGTCGAGATCGAGCGAACCGGCGAGCCGGCGCCGGAGTGCGCCCAGCGCGCGGAACTGCAGCGCGCGCACGGCGATCTCGCGCCTGCCCAGGACCCTTGCCGTCTCGGCCGAGCTCAGGCCGGCGAAGAAGCGGCAGGCGATGACCTGCTGCTGGTCGGGCGTGAGGGTGCGGATCGCCGCATCGAGGGTGGCCATTTCGGAGGAGCGGACCGCGGCCTCGGCGGGGCCGGGCTCGTCGGTCGGGCTGTCCGCGACGCTGTCCAGCGGCCGGTGGTCCCGGGCGGTCCGCGCGAAGTCGATCACGGCGTTGTGGGCGAGCCGGAAGAGCCAGGCCGCGAACGGCACGCCGCGCTGCTCGTACCGGGGCAGGGCCTCGAGGACGCTCACGAACACGCGCTGCACGAGGTCCTCCGCGTCGCTCGGCTCGCGTACGCGGAACCGCACGTACCGGTGCAGCCGCGGGGCGAACAGGTCGTAGAGGCTCGCGAAGGCGTCCGCGTCGCCACCGCGGGCGCGCTGCACGAGACCCTCGATCGCATCTCCATCGGCCGTATGAACGACGGCCCGGTCAGAACGTGACGGCTCACGCCCCGGGGGATCGTCGATGGGCGCTGCCGGATCGCGGGTGGGCGCTGTCGGATCGCCGGTGCGGGTCGTCGGCTCAGGCGTCGGCGGTCCCGGCTCGCCGGTCGGCGTCTCCTCGCGGATCACGGGTGCCACTCTGCCCCATGAGCGCCGGCGCGTCCACCACGACGTCCGGATCCCGGCCGCGGGTGTTCGGGCCGGACGCCGGGACCCCGTTCCCGGATCAGGAGGCGAGCGCGGCCGCCAGCCCGGCCGCGACGCGCGCGTTGTTGCGGATCAGCGCGAGATTTGCCCGCACCGACGCGTCGGCCGTCAGGTCGGCGATCCGTGCCAGCAGCCACGGGGTCAGCGCTGCGCCGTGGATCCCGGCCGCCGCCGCTTCCGCGACCGCCCGCTCGATCACCGGCTCGATCTGCTCGCGCGGCACCTCGTCTCCTGCGGGCACCGGAACGCACACCAGCAGGCCCGATCCCAGGGCCAGGCCGAGGTGCGTCCCGGCGATCTGCGCGGCCTCCTCGGGCGATGCGACGACGAGCGGCGAAGGGACGCCGCTCCGCCGGGCCCAGAACGCGGGCACCTCGTCACCGCCGATCGTCAGCAGCGGCACGCCTCGCGTCTCCAGCGCCTCGACGGTCAGCGCAACGTCCAGGATGAGCTTGGGCCCCGCGCTCACCACGGCGACCGGCGTGCGGGCCAGCTCGTCCAGGTCGGCCGAGATGTCCAGGCTGCCGGATCCGCCCCCGGCGTTCACCAGCGCTCCCCGGTGCACGCCACCGATCCCGCCCGTGGCAAAGACCCGGATGCCCGCGGCGTGCGCGGCGATCATCGTCGCGGACACCGTGGTGGCCCCCCAGCCTCCTCGTGCGAGGCTGGCGGCCAGCGTTGGCCGGGCGACCTTCGCGACGCCGCCGGCAGTCGCGAGCGTCTCGAGCTCGACGTCCTCCAGCCCGATCAGCAGCCTGCCGTCGCGGACCGCGATCGTGGCGGGCACGGCCCCCCCGGCGCGCACCTCGCTCTCGCTCCCGCGGGCGATGGAGAGGTTCTCCGGGTAGGGGAAGCCGTGGGTGATCAGGGTCGACTCGAGGGCCACCACCGGGCGCCCCCGGCGGAGGGCGTCGGCGACTTCCGGGGCCACCCGGAGGACCGACGCGACACCGGCCGGCACGGGGCGTCGGGATTCCGTCCGGCCGCGACCTTCCACCGTCTCCCTCGTCATGTTCGCTCCTCGTAACGCCGGCAGCCGTCGGACCGGCAAGGGCCCAGAATGGGCCGATCGAGTCGGGATGGACCGATCACCTCCGCGCGAAAGGAGCCGGCCCCGTGCCCCAGAAGATCATCCTCGATTGCGACCCAGGCCACGACGACGCGATGGCCATCCTGCTCGCGAACGCGTCGCCCGCGATCGACCTGCTCGCGATCACCACGGTGGCCGGCAACCAGACCCTGCCCAAGACCACCCTGAACGCTCGGCGCGTCTGCAGCCGGGCGGGGATCCGCGGCGTGCCTGTCGCGGCCGGGTGCGATCGGCCGCTGGTGCGGGCACAGCGGGTCGCCGCGAACATCCACGGCGAATCCGGGCTCGAGGGGCCCACCTTCGCCGGCGAGCCGGACGTGCCGCTCGACCCGCGTCACGCCGTGGACCTGATCATCGAGCTGCTGCTGGCCTCCGACGGCGACATCATGCTGGTTCCCACCGGGCCGCTCACCAACATTGCCCTCGCGATGCGGCGCGAGCCGCGCATCCTGCCGAAGATCCGGCACGTCTCGCTGATGGGCGGCGCGTGGGGGTTCGGCAACCAGACGCCCTCGGCCGAGTTCAACATCCTGGTCGACCCCGAGGCCGCCCGCATCGTCTTCGAGAGTGGCGTCCCCATCACCATGTGCGGGCTCGAGTTGACCCACCAGGCGAGGGCCACCCCGGACATCATCGGGCGCTTCGCCGATCTCCACACGCCGCTGGGTGACTTCACGGTGGAGATGCTGCGCTTCTTCGCGGGCACCTACCGGGAACTCCACGGCATCGACGGTCCGCCACTCCACGATCCCACCGCGGTGGCGTGGGTGATCGATCCGACGCTGGTCGAGACGCAGCCCGCTCACGTCGATATCGAGACCCACGCCGAGTTCTCGTACGGCCGCACGGTGGTGGACCTGCATGACGTCCTGCACCTGCCGAAGAACGTCCTGGTGGGCACCAGGCTCGACGCGCCGCGGTTCTGGGACCTGATGGTGGGGGCGATCGCGAGCTACGGGACGGGTCAGTAGATCCAGGGCAGCAGCTTGCGCGTCCTGGCGCGGTACGCCGGGTACTCCGCGTAGCGGTCGGTGAGCCACGCCTCCTCCCGGCGCGACTTGAGGTCGAAGAACACGCCGAGCAACGCCCCGGCCGCGATCGCGAGCGGCGCTGCCATGGCCAGGCCCCAGCCGATCGCGCCCAGCACGAGCCCGCCGTAGATGGGGTGGCGAACCATCCGGTACGCCCCGCGTTCGACCAGCCGCGCGCGGGCCTTGGGCCGCGGAACTGCGGTCAGATTCTCCCCGAGGTCGATGACGCCGCGGAGCGCCAGCGATCCGCCCGCCGCGATGGCCGCGATCCCGAGCGCGGTGCCCGCCAGCCGCGGCGTCCCGGTCCAGGCGGGGCCCATCCAGCCCGCGCCGAAGATCACTACGAAGATGATGCCCTGCAGGACGACCCAGCCCTCGCCGCGAGGGCCCAGGTCGGGGAGCGCGCGCTGCATCCGTGCACGGTACTGCACGCGGGCCGATCCAGCCACCGCCCCGCCGTTTCCGGCCGCGAGGCCCCGGCCCACGTCCCGCGAGCGGACCCCCGCGTACACTGCCGCGCATGACCGAGACGCATGCCAGGCAGAGCCTGCAGGAGCTGCTGGCCCCCCGGAGCGTCTGCTACGGCTGTGGGCCCGCCAACCCTGCCGGACTCCACCTCCGCAGCTTCGAACGCGGTGACGAGGTCGTCGCGGAGTGGCGGCCCGAGACCCGCTACGAGGCGTTCCCCGGCGCGCTCAACGGCGGTGTCATCGGCACGTTGCTCGACTGTCACAGCAACTGGGCGGCGGCGGTGGCCCTGATGCGGGCGGCGGGCAGCGACCAGGTCCCGGCCACGGTCACCGCCTCATTCGAGGTGCGCCTCCTGCGGCCGACCCCGACGGACGGCCCGGTCACGCTGCGGGCGCGCGTGGTGGAACTGAGCGGCGACCGGGCCACGGTCGAGTCCGTGCTCGAGGCACACGAGGAGCGGTGCGCAACCTTCCGTGGCATCTTCGTGGCCGTCCGGCCGGGCCATCTCGCCTATCACCGCTGGGAGTAGGCGCGCCATCGGAGGTCGGTTCCAGCGGCCACCGCCGCACCCCCGGTGGGTTCGGGAGTGGCAGCCAGGGACGCCCGTGGGTTCGGGGGTGGCAGCCCGCCAGCCCTACTTCTCGATGGGCACGCCCACCATCGAACCCCACTCGGTCCAGGAGCCGTCGTAGTTGCGGACCTTCGGGTAGCCCAGCAGCTCGTGGAGCACGAACCAGGTGTGGCTCGAGCGTTCGCCGATCCGGCAGTAGGCGATGACGTCCCGGTCGGGCGTGATGCCCTTCGAGCCGTAGAGCCGGCGCAGCTCATCCGGGGCCCTGAAGCGGCCGTCGTCTGCCACCGCCTGCGACCAGGGGATCGACGCGGCGCCCGGGATGTGGCCGCCCCGCTGCGCGGTCTCGGTCATGCCGGGAGGCGCGATCACCTCGCCCTCGAATTCGGCCGGCGAGCGCACGTCGACCAGCGCGATGGCACCGCCGCCGACGTTCGGCAGGATGTCGTCGCGGAACGCTCGCAGTGCGTACGAGGGCTCGGGAAGCCGGATGCCGGTCTCAGGGTAACCGGGGACGTCGGTGGTGATCGGGTAGCCGTTGTCGAGCCAGTACCGCCGCCCGCCGTCGAGCAGGCTGACCTTCCGCCAGTCGAACAGCTTGAGCTGCCAGTACGCCCACGCGGCGAACCAGTCGTTGTTGTCGCCGTACAGCACGACGTGCGTGTCCGGCCCGATCCCTGAACGGCTCAGCAACGCCGAGAAGTCCTCCCGCGACGCGAGGTCGCGGCGCACGTCGTCGGCGAGCTGGGTGGTCCAGTCCCAGGCGACGGCACCCGGGAGATGCGCCTGCTGATACGCGGTCGTGTCCACGTCCACTTCCACGAAGCGGACGGTCCGGTCGTCGAGATGTTCCCTGGCCCACTCCGGCGACACGAGCGCCTGGACGGCCGACGTGGTGGGGACGCTCACCTTGATCCTCCTGTGCCCGGCTGCTCTGCCTCGGGCTGGCATGGGCCGCGATCCCTGCGGGTCGCCGATGCCCCGGAAAATGCGAAAGCCGCAGTCGTCTCCGACTGCGGCCCTGGCCCGCGATGCGGCGCCGGCTGGTGGACGCGCCGCCTCAGGCCCCGTCCAGTGGACGGAGGGCCGCATACCGGCACGGACACATGCAGGCGTTGTGCATCAGGGCGCGAACGTTGCCACACCGGCGCCGTCGGCGCAAGGCCCCGCCGGCCGGTAACAGCCCCGCCGGCCGGCAACGGCCCCGCCGGTCGGCCGATGCCCCCGGGGATGGTCGCCGGGCGCCGCACGGGGCGAGTCAGTGCCCGCCGATCCCCTCCGGCAGCATCTCGCCGGCCTCGATGCGGACCGGGAGCCGGTTCTCGGCCGGTGGGAGCGGGCAGGAGAAGTACGGCGAATAGACACACAGCGGGTGATAGGCCAGGTTGAAGTCCAGCGTGTAGCTTCCATCGTCCTCGGGTTCCAGGTCCAGGTACCTGCCTGCCCCATACGTCTCCTGCCCGCTCGTCGCGTCGGCGAAGGGGATGAACAGCGACCCCTCCTCGGAATCCGCGAATCCGTAGGCGTGGAGCGCGAGCGGCCGGCCACCGAGTTCGAAGCGCAGCGTGGCGATGCGGCGTGCACGGCGCGTCTGCCCATCGGAGGTCTGCATCGTGAAGTCGGGGGTGCCCTCGCCGGCATACGGCTCCGCGCGCACCCCCTCGAGCCGGTACCCGAGATCCGGCGCGAAGTACCGCAGGCCGCCGAAGTGGGCCCGGTCCTCGGGCAGGAGCGGACTGTCGGCGTCGTGCGCGAACGTCTGGTCCTTCGAGCGCCGGTAGCCGCCGAGAGCCTCGGCATAGACCGCGGAAACCTCGTGCGGATGCCCGCCGGCGGGCTCGTGTCCGTGCTGGTGGTCGTGCATCGGCACAGACTACGACGTCACGCGACCGATCTGCCCGGCTGTGCCCGGCGCCACAGGCGCAGTGCGACCGGCAGGGTGATCCCGGGCCTGCAGGGTGGCACTCAGCCGCAACGTGGGGCCCAGCCGCAGGGTGGGGCCCAGCCGCAACGTGGGGCTCGCTGCTTGACCTTCAAGTGGCTCGAAGGTGTACGGTCGGCTGGTGAGAGTCTCGGAGCTCGCGAGGAAGGCAGGCGTGGAGCCGTCTGCCGTGCGCTACTACGAGTCGGCCGGCGTGCTCCCGCCGGCCCCGCGGGCCGCCAACGGGTATCGCCGGTACGGCGAGGCGGACCTCGCCAGGCTGAGGCTCGTGGTCGCGCTGCGATGGCTCGGGCTGTCGCCGGAGCGAGCCGGACGCGTCGCCGCGCTGTGCGTCGAGCGGGCGGCGCCGGACGCGACCCTGGTCCCGCTCATCGCCGAGCAGCGCGCGGCCGTGGCGCGCAGCCGCGCCGATCTCGACCGGCTGGATGCCGAGCTGACCGACCTGGAATCGATCGTCTCCGCGGCCGGCCGTGCCCGGGACAGCATGGAGGAACGTGCCATGTCCGACCGCCCCGTCCGCGTGCTGTTCGTGTGCACCGGGAACTCCGCGCGCAGCCAGATGGCCGAGGCGATGCTCGGCGCGTACGGGGGCCCGGACTTCGAGGTCTTCTCGGCGGGCACCGAGCCGCGCGGCGTCCACCCTCTCGCGGTGCGCGTGCTGGCCGCGGCGGGGATCGACTGGTCGGCCGCCAGGTCCAAGTCGGTCGCGGAGTTCCTCGATCAGCCGTTCGACTACGTGATCACCGTCTGCGATCGTGCGCGACAGGCCTGCCCGGTCTTCCCGGGCGAGCACAACTCCCTGCACTGGGGGCTCGACGATCCGGCCGAGGTCCAGGGCTCGGACGACGAGCGCCTCGCGGCGTTACAGCGGACGCAGGTCGAGCTGTCGAACCGGCTGCGCCCGTTCAT
>DAIDTV010000001.1:0-261 GCA_027457005.1 Chloroflexota bacterium | reverse complement strand
CGCGCCTGGCGCGCGGGCCGCGGTCAGTCCTCGGCCAGGCGTGCTCGTCCGCGCTCGTCGAGCTCCACGAACCCCTCGCCGGCGAGGGTCGCGAGAACCTCCCGGACCGCCGCGTGGCCGTGCGTGCCCCGTTCGCCCTCGATCGACGCCCACGCTCCCGCAGGCTGGTCGCGCAGCTCGCGCAGCAGCTGGCCGCGGAGCCACCGTCGCGTCTGCGGGAACGGGGTCCCGGATTCCGCCCGCCGTCGTCCACGGGCAGGG